>CAUJKG010000064.1 GCA_963205465.1 Pseudomonadota bacterium
CATGCCGCACGCCGGTCGCGGGGCATGCGCGGATCGAGAACGGACATCTGCATCTCACCGGACTCGTCATTATGCCGGACGGCAGTGCGTTCGCAGGCGTCTCGCATGAAGGTGCTGCGCGCGATGCAGCGCTAATCGGCAAGGAAGCGGGCGAGTATCTTCTGAAGCGCGCGCCGGAAGGCGCGCTCTCCGGGTAGCGTGGCTGTGCGCGTGCTCGTGACACGGCCGGGTTTCGACGCCGAGCGCACGGCGGAAACGCTTCGCCGGCTTGGCTGTCATACGCTGATCGATTCCGTGATCGAGATCGAAGTCATCGCCGCCGTGATTGCGGAAAGCCGCTACGACGCAATCGTGTTCACGAGCGCGAACGGCGTGCGTGCTGCGAAGCAGTTCGGACATTTCAAGCAGCTCCCCGTCTTTGCCGTGGGCACGCGCACGGCTGAAGTCGCGCGGGAATGCGGGTTTGCGAATGTCGGTGTTGCGGCCGGCGAAGTGAACGCGCTCGGCGAACTGATTGTTGCCGAGTTATCCGCGGGCGCGCGGGTTTTGCATCTTGCCGGCGAAGATCGTGCCGGCGATCTGCCGGGCCGGTTGTTGCGCGCGGGAATCAAGACCGAGACGGCCGTCATTTACCGCGCGAAACCTGCGAAGGTGCTGAAGCCGGAAACGATCGCGGCTTTTCGTGCCGGCCAGATCGACGCAGTGCTGCATTATTCGGAGCGCAGTGCCGCGGCGTTCGTGCGGCTGGCGCATGCCGCCGGAATCGACCAAGACATAAGAAAGACACGGCATATCTGTCTGTCTGCGGCCGTGGCCGCGCCGTTGCAGTTGATCGGCCTGCGGGTAGAGGTGGCGGCGGCTCCCGACGAGCAGGCGCTGTTTGCGGTGCTTGGCGTCTACGCATTGGACAATCCGCTTCGAGGCGAGGAAACTGAACAGCCATGACCGACACGACGAAAAGCGAACGGAATTCCATTCCGAAGCTTCGCCCGAAGCGCCAGCCGCAGGTGATCGACGCGGAAGCCAAAGACGTGACGCCACGGGCGGAAGATCCGGCGGCGCAGGATGAGCCCATGGCGAAAAACGAAGAAGTGAAGACGGAAGCCGCGCCGGAACCGACGGGTCACACCATGAAGGAATCCCCGCAGCCGGCTTCGCGGAAGCATGATTATGCGGCGGCTTTCCCTGCCATTGTGGTTGCGGCACTTTCCGGTGTGGGAGCGGGCCTGCTTGGCGCCTGGCTGTTTGCTTCCACGCCGCCGTTGCCGCCGGATACTTCGTCCGTGAGCAATGCGATCGCGCAGCTTTCCTCGCGGCTCTCGCAGCAGGAGACCAAGCCGCAGCCGATGATCGATCTTTCGCCGCTCAACGAACGTAACGCGAAGCTCGAAAGCGCAACCGGCGAACTTCGCAGTCAGCTCGCGGAAGTGAAGCGGCTGATCGAAGCGCAGGCAAAGACGCCGGCAGCGGCAACGGCAGCTGCCGAACTGCGCAGCGAACTCGCTGAAATGAAGAAGCTGATCGACGCGCAAGCCAAGACGCCGACAACGCCGACCGCGACTGCTGCCGAGGTTGCCGCGGTGAACCGGCGGCTTTCCCAGATCGAGGAGCGCGTGGTTGCGCTTGCCGCCGTGCCGAAGCCCGAACCCGCGCCGGAGCCAAAGCCCGATCTGCATTCGGCGGAAGTCGTCGCGCTCGGTGTGCTGCGCGATGCCCTTGCGAGCGGCCGTCCCTTTGCAAGCGAACTGGAGGCGGTCCGCGGCATCATGAAGGAACGTGCGGCGGCACTCGCGCCGCTCGCGCAACATGCCAAGGATGGATTGCCGACCGTTGCCGCCCTCGCAAGACAGTTCGGACCGGCGGCGAGCAGAATGCTCAATCCGCCGCCTGCTTCCGATAGCGGGGTGCTGACGCGGCTCTGGAGCAATGCGAGCAAAATCGTCGAGGTCCGGCCCGTAGGCGAGCCGCAGGGCAGCGATCCTGCGGCGATCGTCGCGCGAATGGACACGAAACTCGCGCGCGCCGATCTTGCGGGTGCGCTCGACGACGCGAAGGCCCTGCCGGCTTCGGTTCGCGATCTTGCCAAGGACTGGTTCGCAGCCGCTTCGCTGCGGCGCGACGCCGATGTTCTGATCCGGAATCAAATCAATGCCGCGCTCAGCGCGATCGTGACGGAGCGTCCGAAACCGTGATCCGCATCGTTCTCTTTCTGCTCGGCATTATCGTTCTTGCCATCGGCGCCGCTTGGCTCGTCGACCGGCCCGGCGAGATCGTGCTGACCTGGCAAGGCTGGCGGATTTCGACCAGCGTGACGGTTGCGCTTTCGGTGCTCGCGGCGCTGCTCGTCGTGACGATCATCATCTGGTCGATCGTGCGTTTCTTCATTCTCGCGCCGGGCAATGTTTCGATGTTCTTTCGCGACCGCCGCCGCGCCAAAGGCTGGGAGGCGTTGTCGCGTGGCATGATCGCGGCAGGTGCGGGCAATCTTGTGCTGGCGCGCAGCTCTGCAAACGAAGCGCAGCGGATCCTCGGCCGCGAGCCGCTCGCCATGTTGCTTGCGGCGCAGGCCGCGCAACTCGACGGCGATGCTGAACGCGCGGAAGTCGAGTTTCGGGCGATGCTGGCGCAACCCGATACGCGGCTCCTCGGCTTACGCGGTCTCTATCTTGAAGCGCGGCGGCGCGACGACCTTCATGCCGCGCGGGATGCCGCCGAGGAGGCGTCGAAGTCGGACTCGAGCATTTTCTGGGCGTCGGAAGCGCTGCTTGAATTCCAGAGCCTCAACGGCGAGTGGAACGAGGCGCTCTCGACGGTCGAACGCGAAGCAAGTGCTGGCACCATCGACAAGGCCACGGCCAAACGCCGCCGCGCGGTTCTGCTCACTGCGCAAGGTCTCCTGATCGAACACAGTGATCCGGACAAAGCGCTGGTGCTCGCGCGCCAGGCGGCCAAGCTGGCTCCGGCGTTAGTTCCCGCTGTCGCACTTGCGGGACGGCTGGAAGCGAAGAACGGTTCGCTCAAGCGTGGGTTGCGCATGATCGAGAAAGCCTGGGCCGTTACTCCGCATCCCGAGCTTGCAGAGTCTTATGTCGGCTTACGCCCAGAAGACGCCGCGCAGGAACGGCTCGAGCGGATCAAGGCGCTGGCGAAGAAGAATCCTGAGCATCCCGAATCCGTCATTGCCGTCGCACGGGCGGCGATCGATGCGCAGGATTTCGATGCGGCACGCGGAGCGCTGCAAACTTTTTCATCGAATCCTACGCAGGCGATGTGCCTGATGATGGCCGAAATCGAATCGATGGAGCATGGCGATCACGGCAAGGCGCGGGAATGGACTTCCCGCGCGGTGCGCGCGCGGCGCGATATGGCCTGGGTCGCCGACGGTTATATTTCCGAACGCTGGCTGCCGGCCTCACCGGTCACGGGCCGGCTCGACGCCTTCGAATGGAAGGAGCCGCCGGTCGCACCTGCCGGGCCGATCCTCGAACACATGGTGGAGCAGGGCTTTGCCGAACCTGCGCCCGTGGGTGTTCCGGCGCCTGCCCCGGCACCCGCGCCGATCGCGCCGCCCTCGGTCACGACCAAGCCTTCGGAAGACATTCTGCTGGTGCCGGAAGATGCCCGCCCGCGGCCGTCGGTAGCGAAAGCTGTTCCCGCGCCCATCATCGCCGAACCGCCTTTGCCTGACGATCCGGGGCTTGACCCGGAGCCCGACGAGGACGAAAAGGCCGCGAAATCCTCGATCCGGGGCTGGTTCGGCCGTTCTGCTTGAAAAGGCCGGGGCTTGCCGTTATCAGGGCGCCACGCGCGTTTCGCGGGCCGCAATAGCTCAGCTGGTAGAGCACGTCATTCGTAATGACGGGGTCACAGGTTCGAATCCTGTTTGCGGCACCACTTTTCTTTTTTCTCTTTGGGTACGGCCGGGGTTTCGATCCCGTGCATGGAAATCGGCGGCTGCATTTCGCTGCTATATCGCAAGCAATCCGGTTCAGCAGAATAAGCGAGAGGTCGCGGAATCAGACTTTCCTGTTGCGTTCCGCGTAGCTTTCCCATTCGTGTTCGAGCAGGCGTAGCCGGCTGGTAACGGAAAGCAGAAACCCGCTCGACCAGCCGATCAGGATCAGGCCGGAGACGCCTTCGACGGCGCTCAACATTCTCCAGTCGGGCCCGAGCACCACATCGCCGAACCCCAGCGTGCTGAACGCGGAGGCGGAGAAGTAGAGCGCCGTTTCGAATTCCTTGAAAGCGCCGACGGCTACATAGGTCAGGCCATAGAGCGAAATTTCCGCGGCATGCAGCAGAAAAACTCCGAACACGACCGTAAGCACGATCGCGCCCTGCCGCAGGCTATATCGAATACCGTCTCCGCCGTTCGCATGGTGCGCATTGCGGCGGAGGAAATGAAGCAGGACGAGCAGTCCTGTCAGATGAAGCATGATGACGAGTAAGGTCAGCAGCGCCGCGAGGGAAAGGTTCGCAAACATTGGATTGAGTCCGGCCGCCGCTTTATGGCGGCGGCGTAACGCTATCCCGATTTAAGGCTTTTTCCAGATGTTCCGGCTGCTGTCCGATTTATTTCTTCGGTGACGCGCGTAGCAGTGATTTCCAGCATGTCCCTTCTTTGAAAAGCTCAAGGCCGAGGCGGAATGTTCAATCCGCGTTGCACAGCCGGCCGGGCCAAACCGCGTTCGAGCCAGGCCGCGACATTCTTGTATGCGCTGAAACCGACGATCTCTCCGGCTTCATAGAAGCCGATAAGATTGCGCACCCAACCGAGCATCGAAATGTCGGCAACGGAATATTCGTTGCCCAAGAACCAATCGCGATCCGCGAGCCAACGATCCATGACTTCCAAAAGCCGCTTCGACTCCGCCACGTAGCGATCGCGTGGGCGCTTGTCTTCGTAATCTTTGCCGGCAAATTTGTTGAAGAAGCCGAGCTGACCGAACATCGGGCCGACGCCGCCCATCTGAAACATGACCCACTGCACCGCGTGCCACCGCGCGGCGGGGTCAGCCAGAAGAAACTTGCCGGTCTTCTCGCCGAGATAAAGCAGGATTGCGCCGGATTCGAACAGCGCCAGCGGAGCGCCGTTCGGTCCGTTGGGATCCAGGATCGCCGGGATTTTTCCATTCGGGTTCAGCGAGACGAATTCGGGGGTCTTCTGGTCGTTCTTATCGAAGTCAACCAAGTGCCATTCATATGGCAGGCCCGTTTCCTCCAGCATGATCGATACTTTCACGCCATTCGGCGTGGGCAGTGAGTAAAGCTGAATGCGGTCTGGATGCTTCGCCGGCCAGCGCTTGGTAATTTCGAAAGCGGAAAGATCGGTCATTGTTGTTTCTCCAGGTGGCTGGCTTCCAGCAATTGCGGGCGATCGGAACTTGATGCCGTCACGGTCAGGTCTTAGACGGTCGCCACGCGCTTAACGAGCGCCGCTTTGACAAATCAGGGTTGAGCGTAAAGCGGCCTGGCGGTTGGTATAAAAGACAAAGCATCGGCGGTGGACAGCAGGAAGCCCCCAAAACGTCATTGAGATCGCGGAGAAAAGTTAGCAGGCATTGGATTGAAACCGGACGGTGCCTTATGGTGGCGCATAACACTATTTTGACTTGAGGCTTTCCTCCCGATGTTCCGGTCGCTATCCGATTTTATTGCTTCGATCACGCGCGGCGAAGAGAAAAAGACATTCGACGAAAATGATTACCGGTTGTCGGCGGCCGCACTCCTGGTGCATGTCGCGGCGTCCGATGATCATTTCGATGACGCCGAACGAAACGTGCTGCTCGACGTATTGATCCAGCGCTTCGACGTCGCGCCGGAAGATGCCGATGCCCTGATCGATGCGGCCGTTTCCGCCGACCGCGAAGCTGTCGATCTTTATCAGTTCACCAGCATGGTCAATCGGTCGCTCGACGAAGAAAGCAAGAAGAAGCTCGTCGAAGTTCTGTTTCTGATCGGTTATGCGGACGGCAAACTTTCGGAGTTCGAAGACAACATCGTCTGGCGCGCGTCCGAACTTCTGCACGTCTCTTCGCAGGACCGGATCGAGATCAGAAAACGCATCCGTTCGGCAGCAGGAGATCGTGCGTGAGCCTCGTCACGGTAATCACCGGCGGTTCGGGTGGCCTCGGCGAGGAACTCGCTTACTGCGCCGCCAAGTCCGGCCGGAAGATCGTGCTGGTTGCGCGTTCCGCAGACAAGATGAAAGCGATTGCGGAGCGGATCGTTACGCTCGGTGCGCCGGTGCCGGAATGCGTTGCGCTCGATTTGACCGATCCGCAATCGGGCGCCGCCCTCGCCGAAGTTCTCAAGCAGAAAAATCTGAAAGTCTTCGAACTGATCAATAACGCCGGCTACGGTCTGTCCGGGCCGGTCGAACGAATCGATCCCGCCGATCAACTCGGCATCGTCGATCTCAACATACGGATGCTGACCGATCTCACGCTGCGTTTTCTGCCGGAGATCATCGAGAACAAGGGCGGCGTGATGAACCTCGCTTCGACCGCAGCGTTTCAGCCTGGGCCGAATATGGCGATCTACTACGCCTCCAAAGCCTATGTGCTGTCGTTCTCCGAGGCGATCTGGTTTGAGCTTCGCGGCCGTGCGCGGGTCACCTGCCTTTGTCCGGGGCCGGTGCCGACCGGCTTTGCCGCGCGGGCTAGCAAGAGAGGCAATCTGGTGCTCATGAAGTTTTCGCGGACCAGCGCCGATTTCGTTGCCGCGCGCGGTTGGGATCGTTTTCAGCGCGGACAGCGGGTTGTGGTTCCCGGTCTTCTCAACGAGATTTCGGCCATGTTCGCGCCGCTGACGCCGAAGCCGCTGGTGCTGTGGCTCACCGCCAAGATTTCGCGCTGAGAAGAGCAGCCATTCGCTTCCTTCGGTTGAAACGGCTCCGGTTCCGTGCGACCGATTGGGCCGCACGCCGATGACGAAAAAGATTCTCACCATCCTGCACCAGGAACGTTCGACCCCCGGCCGGGTGGGCCGGCTGCTCGTCGAACGCGGCTTCACCCTCGACATCCGCAAGCCTTGCCTCGGCGAGGTGCTGCCAGAAACGCTCGAAGATCATGTCGGCGCGTTGATCTTCGGCGGGCCGATGTCGGCGAACGACGATCATGACGGCATCAAGCGCGAAATCGAATGGTGCGAGGTGCCACTGAAGGAGGACAAGCCGATCCTCGGCATCTGCCTCGGCGCGCAGATGATGGCCAAGAAGCTCGGCGCCAAAGTGGACTTCCACGAGAAGGGGCTGACCGAGATCGGCTATTACCCGATCCGCGCGACGGAGGAGGGCAAGGCAATCCTCGACTGGCCCGACCACATCTATCAGTGGCATCGCGAGGGCTTCGCGCTGCCCGCTGGCGCGGTCCGGCTCGCGACCAGCGATACCTTCGAGAATCAGGCGTTCCGCTATGGCCGCGCGGCCTTCGGCGTGCAGTTTCATCCCGAGGTTACGCATCAGATGATGTGCCGCTGGACTACCGTTGCGGCGCACCGGCTGGAATTGCCCGGCGCGAAAAGCCGGGGCGAGCATTTCGACGGCCGCTATCAGCACGACTGGAAAATCCGCGCCTGGCTCGATCGTTTCCTCGATCATTGGACCGGACTGATGAATTTGCCGGATCGCGATTCGCAAAATGCGAATCGCTCCGCAAATTGCAAAAGCGCGCGCTGAATCACGCGCGCAACTTCTACAAGCCATTGAATCGCAAATTCGCAGCACACTGCATCTTGTGTCCGCGGCGCAAAATTTCAGTTGGCAAAGACGTTGCTCAAGGAATGCCAGCCGGCATCAGGTACTGCGTAGCCGGCTTTTCATCGTGAGTTCGAGGGACGGCCGCTCAGACCCCAGCAGCCGTCCCTCTCTCATTTCCGGTTCAGGCGCAGCTGTTGCAGCTGCACGAGGATTGCCGCGGAAAGAATGGCCGCTGCACCTAGCGCGCCGGTAAAACTTAAGCGTTCGTTAAAGATCAGCCACGCGCCGAAGGCGGCGAAGAGCGTTTCCATCATCACGATGATCGCGGCCTCCGAGGGCGAGGTCGCGCGTAAGGCGAAGGTAAGGATCGTGAAGCTTATCGCGGTCGACAGCACGCCGACATAGAGAATGTCGGGGAGCGCACCGCGCAACCCGGCAAGCGTGATCGTTTCGAAGGTGAAAGCCCCGGCGAGTGCGACGAGCGCTACGACGGAAAATTGCAGCACCGAGAACAGCACCGAGCGGCCCATCGGCGCGGCGACGCCCGCGATCACCATGTGCAGTGCCCAGAAGGCCGCCGAGAGCGCGACGAGATAGTCGCCGATCCCGAAACTCGTGAGCGTGCCGCCGCCGAGAAGCCAGGTGCCGATAAAAGAAATCATCACCGCAAGCCAGATCAGCGGCGCGATGCGCGTGCCGGTCAGGGCGAAGCTGATGAACGGCGTAATCACGACATAGAGCGCGGTAAGAAATGCGGTATTCGTGACGGACGCCGTGATCAGCCCGGTTTGCTGGAGCACCGCACCGGTGACGAAAGCGAGGCCCGCAAAAATTCCGGTGCGTAGATAGCGGCCGCCGATCGGGACTTGCGCGCGCCGGTGTTCGAGCCAGGCGAGCGGCATGAGCACCAAGGTCGCAAGCAGTGCGCGCGTGCCGACGAAGGTCATCGGTCCGATATGGTTCATCGCCGATTTCTGAAACAGGAACGCGAAACCCCAGATCGCCGCGCAGGCGAGCAGGAGAAGATCGGCGCGGATGCGGGTCATGTCAGGCGTTTCAAAGAAGACCGAAGAGAACAGAGAGGAACGCGGTTTGGCTGGTCACGCATTGTTGCTTTCGTAGTGAGGCTCCGTCGTCTGGCGTCCCATAAGCCTATATGCATAACTATGCGAAGTCGTTGGCCTTCGTGCGGTTAAGGAAATCACCATGAGAAAATATGCATTCATTGCCGCCGTCATCGCGATGTCGGTACCGTCGTCCGCAGCGCTTGCCGAGCTGGATGGCGTATGGCGCTGCAAGGCGTCCGGAAATATCCCGATCGCGCTCCTGACGATCAGCGGCAGTTCCTACAAGATGCAGGCCGTCTCCAATACGGTCTGGGCGTTGAAACCCAATGACCGGTCGAACGGCAGCGGCACGCTGAATATCCGCGGAAACTCGATCACCGCGGCGTCGGGCCCTCTGGCTGACATCTATGGAATTTCCGGCACCTATTGCGACCCGGCCGCAGGCGGTCAGTGCACGCAGGAAGCGCTACTGCTCAATTCGACGAAGTCGATTCCGCTCGGCTGTTGGCGCGGCGGTTGAGCGTCCAGCGCTATTCGATAACAGCAACGAGCAAAGCGAATTCGGCCGCCAGCGAAACGCGCCGCGTTCACGAGACCAGCGTGGCGGAACGAATATATTTCGACGTGTTGCTTTTGCCGGGCTTTCCCGCAGGAAGCGGGGGACTGGTGGAGCCGAGGGGA
>CAUJKG010000065.1 GCA_963205465.1 Pseudomonadota bacterium
CCACGATGGTGCCGACATTCATGCGGTACTGACGCGCGAAGCGAGGGTGCGTAAGCCGCCAGAGATGATCCGCGCCTTTGCGAATGCGTGCGAAGCGCTCGTAGACGCGCAGCGCATAGCCGCCGGTCGTGACGAAATCGAGCGCGTCGTCGAAGTCCTTGCGTGACACCATTCGATAGGGAGCCGCCGCGCGCACTTCGGCATAAAGCGCGTCGGCGTGAAAGCCGCCGGCGCAGGCCATGCCGAAGATATGCTGCGCGAGAACGTCGAGCGCGCCGGTGCGGAGCGGGGGCGTATCCTGAATCCGGTCCGCGAGCGCTTCCACTGCGGCCGTGCATTCAAGCACTTCGAAGCGATTGGATGGCACGAGCACGCCGCGCGACGGCTCGTCCATGCGATGGTTGGCACGCCCGATGCGTTGCTGCAGACGCGATATGCCTTTCGGCGCTCCGACGTGAATGACGAGGTCGACATCGCCCCAGTCGATGCCGAGATCGAGCGAGGAGGTTGCGACCACCGCGCGGAGCTTGCTCGCTCCCATCGCGGCTTCGACCTTGCGGCGTCTGCTTGCATCGAGCGAGCCGTGATGCAGCGCGATCGGCAGGTTCTGCTCGTTGATGTTCCACAATTCGCGGAACACCATCTCGGCCTGGCTTCGCGTGTTGACGAAGACCAGCGTCATCTTTTGTCGTTCGATCAACTGGTAGATTTCCGCATAGGCATAGCGCGCGGAATGTCCGGCCCAAGGCATCTCCGCGCCGAAGTCGAGCACGGACACGTCCGGCTCCGCTCCTTCCCGCGCGAATACGAGATCGGCGCGGCCTTCGCCCGGAACGAGGAAGTCGCAAAGCTCTTGCGGATTGGCGACGGTCGCCGAAAGACCGACGAACTGCACATCGGGCGCGAGCCTCTTCAGCCGCGCGAGATCGAGCGATAAGAGATCGCCGCGCTTCGACGTCACCAGCGAATGGAGTTCATCCAGAATGACGCGCTTCAGCTTCCCGAACAGGAACGGTGCGTCGGGAGAGGCGAGCAGGAGGGCGAGCTGCTCGGGCGTGGAGAGCAGAATGTCAGGCGGCCGCTGCCGCTGGCGGGCGCGGGCGCTGAGCGGCGTGTCACCGGTGCGGAGTTCGACCGAGATCGGCAGTTCCATCTCGGCGATGGGGCGCTCCAGGTTCCGCTGAATGTCCGCTGCCAGCGCTTTCAGCGGGGAGAGGTAGAGCGTGTGGAGATCGCCCCGCAAGCGCCTTCCGGCGCTTTTGGTGCGGCTCTGGGCGGATAGCTCAAGCAGGCTTGGCAGAAACCCCGCCAGCGTCTTGCCGCCGCCCGTGGGCGCGATCAGAAGCGAGGAGCGGCCCTGACGGGCCTTCTGAAGCAATTCCAGCTGGTGTGGGTGCGGTTGCCACCCGCGCTGCGCAAACCACGCGTGGAAGGGCTCTGGGAGTGCTTGGCGGTCCGGGATCGTCACGCCGCTAGAAATAGGCGCGAACCCGCGCCGCCGCTATGGCGTTGATGCCTCGCAAAGCCTTGGATCGATCCCTATTTTGAGCCGCATGCGCCCCGAACAATTGCTGATACCCACCCCGTCCGGTGTCTGTTGCCGACGTGCCGGGTTCCATATCGATCCGACCAGGGCCGTGGAGCGGGCTTTGATTACGCACGCCCATTCGGATCACGCCCGGGCTGGGCACAAGCATGTGCTCGCGACCCGGGAAACGCTCGACATCATGCGGCTGCGCTATGGCGACGGTTTTGCGGGCTCGACGCAGGAAATCCGTTACGGCGAAAGTGTCGTGCTCGATGGCGTGAAGGTGAGTTTTTACCCCGCTGGCCATGTGCTCGGGTCCGCGCAGATCGCGGTAGAAGCCGATGGCTGCCGCATCGTCGCCTCGGGCGACTACAAGGACGCGAAGGACCCGACCTGCGCGCCGTTCGAACTCGTGCCCTGCGATGTTTTCATTACCGAAGCGACATTCGGTCTGCCGGTCTTCCGGCATCCCGATGCTGCGCATGAAATCGGCAAGCTTCTTGATAGCGTCAAGCTGTTTCCCGCTCGCGCGCACCTTGTTGGTGCGTATTCGCTCGGCAAGGCGCAGCGCGTGATCGCGCTCATCCGCGCCGCCGGATACGCCGACCCGATCTATATTCATGGCGCGCTCGAAAAAATTACAGACTATTACGAAGCGCGCGGCATTGCGCTCGGACCGGTCGAACTCGTCAAAGGTGCAAAGAAAGCCGAACTCGCCGGACAGATTGTAATCTGTCCGCCATCGTCGATGACGGATCTGTGGTCGCGGCGCTTTTCCGATCCAGTAACGTGTTTCGCTTCCGGATGGATGCGCGTGCGCGCCCGCGCACGGCAGGGACAGATTCATCTGCCGCTCGTAATTTCCGATCACGCGGACTGGGACGGTCTGGTCGCGACGATTGCCGCCACCGGTGCCGGCGAGTTGTGGGTGACGCACGGTCAGGAGGACGCCATCGTCCACTGGGCGAAAAGCAAAGGCCTTCGCGCCCGTCCGCTAGCGATCGTCGGCTATGGCGACGAGGAAAACGAAGACGCGCTGGACCAGCCTGCGGAGGAAAGCGCGTGAACCGCTTCGCCGAGTTGCTGGACCGGCTGGCATATGAGCCGGGCCGCAACAACAAGATCAAGCTCCTGACGAGTTACTTCCGCACCACGCCCGATCCGAGCCGTGGCTATGCCCTTGCGGCATTGACTGGCGGGTTGTCTTTCAAGCATGCGAAGCCGGCGCTGCTGCGCGCGCTGATTTCGGACCGCGTCGATCCCGAGCTGTTCGCGCTCAGTTACGATTATGTCGGCGATCTTTCCGAAACCATCGCGCTGCTCTGGCCCGTGAAAACGATCGAGCGGCGCAATGACGTACCGACGCTTGCCGAGATCGTCGAAACGCTGCACTCGCTCGGCAAGCTGGAAATGCCTAGTCAACTCGTGCGCTGGCTG
>CAUJKG010000066.1 GCA_963205465.1 Pseudomonadota bacterium
CTCGAGCACGGTGGTATCGACCTCGTCGGGCTCGCCGACGAAGCCGAGGTCGATCGCCTTCTCGATATTGGAGTCCTTGTCGCGGGTGGTGCGGGCGACCTTTTTGGCCCTCACCATATTGCCGTCCTTGCCGCAAAGGCCGACCGCGCGGCCGCCCGCTTCGTTGATGAAGCCGACGATCTGCTTGTTGATGGAACCGGCGAGCACCATTTCGACGACTTCGACGGTCTTCTGGTCGGTGACGCGCAAGCCGTCCCGGAACTCGGACTTGATGCCGAGTTTATCCAGCATCTGGCCGATCTGCGGCCCGCCGCCATGGACCACGACCGGATTGATGGCGGTCTGCTCCAAAAGCACGATGTCGCGGGCAAACTCGCGGGCGAGGGTATCGTCGCCCATGGCATGGCCGCCGTATTTCACCACGACGATCTCGTCGTCATAGCGCTGCATATGCGGGAGCGCCTGGGCGAGGATGCGCGCCTGCTCGTGGGCGTCGGCGGGGATGGCGTCTTGGCTCATGAAATTCGTCCCGGTGTTCGCGGGAACTTCTAGCCGATTTGGCGGCGGGAACGGAAGGGCGGCGCGCTTTCGCATTTCATTCATGTTGCCTTCATGCCGCCGGGATTATCCGCGAGCCGTTCCACGCAAGATTCCTTGGAAAAGTGCGGCCAGCTTCCCCCATGACCACGACCGAAATCCGGCGCCGGCGCAGGCCGGGCGATTTTTCGCGCGGCACCATCGCCATCCTCTTCGTGCTGTTGAGCGCGGTCGCGGCCATGCCGGTGCTGACGCACCCGCTGCCGCCGCTCTCCGATTATGTAAACCATCTCGCGCGCATGCACGTCATCACCGCGATCGGCTCCGATCCCTTGCTCGCAAAATACTACGAGGTGGATTGGGCGGTGATCCCCAATCTGGTGATGGACCTGATCGTCCCGTTCTTGCACCGCTTCATGGACGTCTATCTCGCCGGCGAGATTTTTCTGATCTCGATCTTCGTCATCACGCTTTCCGGCACGCTGGCGCTCAATCGCGCGCTCTACGGCTACTGGTCGGCGATGCCGCTGATTTCCTTTCCGCTGCTTTACAACGGCGTGCTCTTGGTCGGCGTGATGAATTATCTGTTCGGCATCGGCGTTGCGCTCTGGGCGCTGGCGAGCTGGATCTGGTTGCGCGACCGCGCCTGGCCCTGGCGCTATCTGGTCTCCACGCTGTTCGTGCTGGCGCTGTTCTTCTGCCACCTCTTCGCAGCCGGGCTCTATGGCCTCGGATTGCTGGCTTATGAACTGTATCGGGAATCGCAGCACGGCTGGAAGCTGAGCCTGCGCCGCGTTGCCGCCTTCGTCGCGGTCGGCCTGCCGTTTCTCATCGTGCTGCCGCTCTTGTATGTCAGTCCCACGCTCACGCTTGCGAAACTGAATTTCTGGGAAGCCAACGGCAAGATCGACGGCGTGATGCTGGTCTTCACGACCTATTACGATCTCGTCGCGATCGCGCTCGCGGCGATCGTGATTGCCGCGAGCCTCTGGGCCATGCGCTATCGCGTCTTGCACTTCCACCGCTTCGGCTGGTTTCTGCTCGGCGTCGGCGGGCTGGTCTATCTCGCGATGCCGCGCGTGGTCTTCGCGACCTATATGGCGGATCAGCGCCTTCCCATCGGCCTTGCCTTCATGGTGATCGCCTGCATGCATCTGGAGCTGACGCGCAAAGCGGTGCGGCAGGCTTTCGCTGCGGTGCTGTTCGTGCTGCTCGCGATCCGCGTCGTGGAAGTGCAGACGGTCTGGCAGCAGTTGTCGCGCTCGACGCTGGATTTCCGCAATTCCATTTCCGAGATCGCGCCGGGCTCGCGCGTGCTCGTGGTCTATGCCGATTCAAGCGCGGGCGATAACGCGCGCGACCTCGCTTATGTTCATGCTGCCTGTCTTGCGATGATCGAGCGCTCCTCGCTGGTCACCACCGCCTTCACCGTGAAGGGCAAGCAGATCCTGCAGGTGAGGAACGAATACAGCCACATCGCCGACGTCGAAGACGGCACGCCGCCGAGCTTGGGGCAGTTCCTGATCGCGGCAGATCTCGAAGGCGACGAGATCGAGAATTATTGGGATGGCTGGCCGCGTAATTTCGACTACGTCTATCTGCTCTTCACCGAGCCCGGTGCGCCGAATCCCGACAGCGAGCGTCTGCAACTCGTGAAGGAGGGACGGCGCTTCCAGCTTTACAAGGTGCTTCGCCCCGTGCCGGAGAAGGAAACGCCGCAGGTGAAACCGGAGCCTGCCGTGCCGCAAGCGGCGCCGCAGAACTAGGGCGTGTAGCCGCGCTCGTTCATCAGCCGCACGATCGCCGCGCGCACTTCCGGGATGCCGTCGCCTTCATAAGAAGAGGTCGCGAAGACTTCGGGAAATGCGGCCGGGCGTTTCGCGATCGCGGCTTTCGCGGCCTCGATCACGTTGGGCAGGTCGGCCTTCTTTACTTCGTCGCACTTGGTCAGCACGACCATGTAGCTCACGGCCGTCTTGTCGAATTCGTCGAGCATCTCGGCGTCGTTCTTCTTCACGCCGTGTCGCGCGTCGATCAAGACGATGACGCGGCCGAGGTTCGCGCGCTTCTGCAAGTATACGCGCACGAAGCCGCTCCAGGCTTTGACCTTTTCCTTGGCCGCTTTGGCGTAGCCGTAGCCGGGCAGGTCCACCAGCACGAGATCGCCCTGCGACTTGAAGAA
>CAUJKG010000067.1 GCA_963205465.1 Pseudomonadota bacterium
AGGCCCTGCGGCTCAAACAACAAAAACAGGACGATGAGCGCGCCGAAAACGATGGTCCGGACGGGCGAGAGAAACTGCACCGCGTTCGGGAAAACGGGAGTCATCCAGCCGACCACGATCTTCAGCACTTCCGGCACCATGGTCATGAAGACCGCGCCCAGAATGCCGCCGAGGATCGTACCCATGCCGCCGACGATGACGGCGGCGAGGAAGAAGATCGAATAGATGAGCGGGAAACTTTCCGGCGTCACCACGCGGAAGAAATAGGCCCAGAGGCCGCCCGCAACACCGGCGTAGAAAGAAGAAAGCGCGAAGCTCAAAAGCTTGTAGCGCAGAAGCGGGATGCCCAACACTTCCGCCGAGATGTCGCGGTCGCGGATCGCGATGAAGGCGCGGCCGATCCGCGTGCGAAAGAGGTTCGCAGCCCCCGCGATCGACAGCACCGCCACCGGCAAGATGATCCAATAGACCTGCGAGGGTTGCGCGATCTGATAACCGAAGATGGTGGCGGGCGGCATGCTCAAGCCCCGCGTGCCGCCGAGGAACGCCGAGTTCGCGAACACGAAGTGCAGGATAACGGCAGCCGCGATGGTCGCGATCGCGAGATACAGCCCCTTCACGCGAAGGCTTGGAATGCCGACGAGAACGCCGGCAAGCGCGGTGACGAGGCCGCCGATGATAAGATTGAGAATAAACGGCGTGCCGACGCGGATTTCGAGCGTCGCAACCGTATAGGCCCCGACCGCCATGAACGCGGCGTGGCCGAGACTGACGAGGCCGGTGAAGCCAGTGAGAATATTCAGCCCCGTCACGCTGACGATATGGATGCCGACGAGGCAGGCCATATAGACCCAGTACTGGTTCGCGACGAAAGGAAAGGCCGCGAGCAGGATGAAGAGCGCGATCAGCCAGAAGCGCTGCACATTGGTGTCGAGCAGCGCTTCGGCCTGCGCGTAGGTTTCGTGGGCGGTTCCGATACGCATGGCTAGAGCCGCTCGATTTCTACGGTGCCGAACAGGCCGTAAGGCCGGATCATCAGCATCGCGACAAGAATGCCGAAGGTGATGAGGAGTTTGTATTCGCCGCCGAGATAGGTGCCCGCCAGCGCCTCGACCGCGCCGATGAAGAGCCCCGCAATCAGCGCACCCGCGATCGAGTCGAGACCACCGACGATTACGACCACGAGTACCGAAAGGCCGAACACGCCCATGGTCGGCGACACGCCGCCGATGGAGCCGACCAGAATGCCGGCACCCGCCGCCGCCATGCCGGCCGCGATCCACGCCAGCGAGAACACGCGCGGCACGTTGATGCCGCAGGAATAAGCCGCGCCCTGATCGGTCGCCGTCGCGCGCAAGGCCACGCCGCCGCGCCAGTAACGGAACAGAAGCAGGAAGACCACGATCACCACGGCCGCAATCGCGAAACTCAACGCGATCTTCGGCGAGACATAAGCCGGCCCGATGAAGAACGGCTTGGTCGGCATGAAGTTCGGCGGCGCGATGGGATCGGCCCCCCAGACAAATTCGACCACGCCGACGAGGATGGAGCCCAGGCCCACCGTCACCATGAAAACGGAGATCGGGTTTTCGCCGAGCATCGGTCGGATCAGCGCGCGCTCGACCACCGCGCCGAGCAATCCGCCGCCGAGGATCGCGAGCGCAATCGTCGCCCATAGCGGAAAGATCTGCGACGAGAACAGGCCGACGAAGAAGTAGCCGCCCATCATCAGCATCTCGCCGACGGCGAGGTTCACGACCTTGGTCGCTTTATAGATCAGCACGAAGGCGATGCCGGTCAGCGACAGGAGCGCACCGGAGCCAAGCCCCGACAGCAGAATCTCGATAAAGAACAGCCAATCCATCTACGCAGCCTCGCCCGCATTAATGCGCCGGGAAAGCTCGCCGACGACGCCCGCGCCGAGATAGGCAGTGATCACCGCCGGATCGTTCTGCACCTCGGCGGGTTTGCCTTCGGCAATGACCTGCCCGAAGTTCAGCACGACCACGTGGTCGGAAATATCCATGACCAAGCCCATGTCATGCTCGACCATGAGGATGGTGACGCCCCACTCCTCCTTCACGTCGAGAATGAAGCGGGCCATGTCCTCGGTCTCTTCGCGGTTCATGCCCGCGACCGGCTCGTCCAGCATCAGAATGCGCGGCTGCATCGCGAGCGCGCGTGCCAGCTCGACGCGCTTGCGCAGACCGTAAGCGAGCGACGCCACCGGCTGATCGCGGATATGCTCGATTTCGAGGAAGTCGATGATCTTTTCCTCGACTTCCTGCCGCAAGGCGAGTTCCTCGCGCCGCGCGCGCCCGAAATACCAGAGCGCGTCGAGAATGTTCGTCTGCATATGCGCGTGGCGGCCGAGCTTGATGTTGTCGAGCACGGTCATGCCGCGAAACAGCGCGATGTTCTGGAAAGTGCGGCCGAGTCCGATCTTCGCGCGCTCCGGCGCATGCAGAGGATTGATGTTTTCGCCGCAGAACAGAATCTCGCCCGCCGACGGCTTGTAGAAACCGGAAATGCAGTTGAAGAGCGAGGTCTTGCCGGCGCCGTTCGGCCCGATCACCGCAGTGATCGAACCCGGCGCGACCTTGAAATTGACATCCGTCAGCGCTTTCAGGCCGCCGAAGGAAAGCGAGAGGCCGCGAATGGCGAGATCGGCTGGCGGGTTGTCGATGAAATCCACTGCCTCAAACCCCGCTGAAATTCGGCGCGCGTTTGGCGTTGAAGGCGCTCACACCTTCAGCGAAGTCTTTGGTCTTCGAACAGGCGACGAAGGCGTCGCTCTCTTTCGCCAGTTGCTCATTGAGCGTGTTCAGATGCGACTGCCGCATCAACTGCTTGATCTGCCCGTAGGCAAAGGTCGGACCGTCGGCGAGACGCCGCGCGAGCTTTTCCGTCTCCTCTACCAGGGTGGCCGCCGGTACGACCTTGTTCACGATCCCGAGCCGCAGCGCTTCCTGCGCATCGAACACGTCCGACAAGAGCGCAATCTCAAGCGCCTTGCGCAAGCCCACGATGCGCGGCAGCGACCAAGACGACGAGCCATCGGGGCTCGTGCCGAGCCGCGAATAAGCCAGCGTGAATTTGGCGTCGTCTGCCGCGACCGCGACATCCACGATCATCGCAACACTCAACCCCGCGCCCGCGACCGCGCCGTTCAGCGAAGCCAGCACCGGCCGCGGCAGGTTCGCGAGGATTTCCAGCGCCTCATGAAAGACGCCGATCAGTTCCCGGAAGAACTTGCCATCCTCGTCCATACCCTTGCTGAACGAGCCGATATCGCCGCCCGACATGAAAGCGCGGCCCTCGCCGGAAATGACGACCACGCGATTGTTCTGGTCGGCAGCCACGCTCTTGCAGGCCGAAAGCAGCGCGTAGGCGAATTCCGCGTTCAGCGCGTTCAGCACATGCGGACGGTTGAAGCGGATATGCGCGATCGCGCCGTCGTTCCGCAGCAATACCGGCTGTTCTTCGCTCACTTCTTTTCCTTCTCCACCCTGTTCCGGCTCTTTTTACTTATCTCGTAGCGGCGCGCAGATAACTTTTGTCCACGGCCTGATCGAGCTCTTTTCCGGTCCGCTCGAAGCCCTTGCGCCAGTCTTCGACGTGACGGCGCATCCAGGTCAGCGCGCTCTTCTTGTCGCGCTCGCGAATGGCGTTGAGCATCATGGTATTGGCTTCGACGATACGCGCGGCCCCGTTCGGCACCTTTTGGCAGATGAGTTCGGTCGTCGGAAAAAACAGCAATCCGCTAGGCTCGCGCGCCAATTGCAGCACGCGGTTTTGCGTCGCCTTCGCGAGCAGCGCGTGAAATTCGGAGTTGAGTTCTGCCACCAGCGCAGGATCGTCGAGTGCTGCCTCGGTCTTCTTGATGTTCTCGGCGAGCGCCGCAATGTCCTTCTTGGTCGCGCGTTCGACGGCCTGTTCGATCGAGGCGATTTCCAGCACCATCGCCGTTTCATACAGCTCGCGGAACGTGACTTCCTGCAGAACCAGCGCACGGCTCATGCGGCTCGCGAGGCGATTATGGTGCGGAGCGCAAGCGAACAGGCGGCGGCTGGTATCCCGGCTGATCAAGCCGCCCTGTTCGAGCACGCGAATGCCTTCGCGCACCGTCGAGCGATTGACGCCGAACTGCCGCACCAGTTCGGACTCCGTTCCGATCGGCTCACCAGGACGGATCCTTCCGGCAACAATCTCGCGCTCGATCGCTTCCGCCACCATCTGGTAGGCCGGCGCGACGTGCAGCCGTTCGAAGCGATCATGGTGATCC
>CAUJKG010000068.1 GCA_963205465.1 Pseudomonadota bacterium
GATAGCCCGTCGCAAGCCAGCCTGCTGCAATCAGCAGCCCGACGATGACGCCGCCGAGAATGTCGCGTGGGCTGTTGCGAAACCGGTCGTTCGAGAACGCAAAGATTGCAAGCACCACGGCGAGCAGCGCCGCAGGAAGCAGGCGCGCGAGGGACGCGCCGAGCGCAAATTCGAGATGGCGCGGAATAGACGGCAGCGTTCCAAAGCTAATCGTGGTTGGCGCGGCGATTGCTATGCGCAGCGGAGCGATAATCCCGCTCAGCGTCGCATAGGCCGATATGCCGAGACAGAGCAACACGACGAAGGAACGCAAGTTGCCCTGGGCAAGCAACACAAGGGAGCGTGAGCCGCAAGCATTTGCGGTTATCATGCCATATCCGAAGATGATCCCGCCCAATGGGATTACGAGCCAGGAAAGCGGTGCGGATAGGTAAATAGAGCGGCTTAGATCGAGCAATCCAAGCGCTTCAAGTGTCTGTGTCACGACGACAGCGACGGCAACTGCGAGCGCATAACTCGAAATCTTGCGGCGATCGTCCGTGACCCACAATCCCTTAAAGCCCGCCGTCAAGCAAAAGCCCGTACGCTGAACCGTGACGCCGAATGCAATGCCGATGGCCAAACCGGCCCAGAGCGAGAGGATTATGGGAGACATGGTTTGCGCTTACTGGGCCGGTTTGAGTGGATCAAGTGCCTAGGCTTTCGTGCCCCAGGCGTCGTTGGCGATCGCGTTGTACCAGGCGACCCCGTAATCCGCCTCGAGCTTGCGGAATTCCGGCGAAGCATCGCGCGGGCTGACGCCGCCTGAGCCTTTTATCTCGTTCAGTTTGCCATTTACGACGTCATAGACGTTCGCAACGGAAATCCCATAGTCGGGAGCGACGAGGCTGTAGCAGGTATTGGCCCACGAAGCTGTTGGCGCCGGCCTTCCTGCGAACGAGGCAGCAATGACGGCTGCGGCAAGCTTACCCTGCGCGTTTGCCACGAAGCCGGATTTCGGCATCGGAGACGCAGCGGTTGCATCGCCGATCACATAAATGTCGGCGACCTGTGTGGATTCGAACGTCTCCGCCTTGATCGGGACCCAGCCGTTTGATGCCGTGACACCGGCGCGGTCTGCGATGAAGCCGGCCTTCTGCGGCGGCACTACGTTCAGCACTGACGCTTTATGTATTTTGCCGAACTCGGTTTCGACTTCGCGGCTTTTTGCATCGACGCGGACAACTTTTCCGCCCTTTGAAACCGGTACCCACTCGATCATTTCGCCGTAGAACTTCTTCCAGCCGTCGAGGAAAAGCCCCTGCTTGGAGAAGTTTTCCTTCGCATCGAGTACGAGGATCTTCGACTTAGGCTTTCGCGTCTTGAAATAGTGGCCGATCATACTGACGCGCTCGTAGGGTCCCGGCGGGCAACGGAACGGATTTTCGGGAGCCGCGAGGATGAAGGTGCCGCCGTCCGGCATCGCGTCGAGCTGCCGTTTCAGAAGCTGCGTTTGCGGGCCTGCCTGCCACGCGTGGGGTGCGAGTTGAGCTGCTGATTGATCGTAGCCCGAGAGTTCGCCCCAGCGGATATCAATGCCTGGCGAAAGGATAAGCTTGTCGTATTGAAGAACCCGGCCGCCAGCGAGTGTCACGGTCTTCTTCTTGTTATCGACATCGTTTGCCAGCGCGTGGATTACTTGCACACCGAGCGCGCGCAATTCGTTGTAATTATGCCCCTGTTGTTCGAAGGTGCGTAGCCCGCCGAAGTGCAGGTTGGTGAATGGACAAGTGTAATATCGCTGGAGTGGCTCCACGAGCGTCACTTGAATCTTGCTATTTGCGCGCTTGAGGTACTTCGCGGCAGTCGCCCCGCCAAAGCCACCGCCGATCACGACCACGCGTCCGGCTGAGCCTTGTGCGATCGCCGGCATCGACAGCGACATCAGGCCTGCACCCGCTCCACCAAGAAGCCGCAACGTGTGGCGGCGAGAAATCATTTTCGTAGTCATCATTTCTGCTCCGCAAAATACTTGGCAAGCGCTTCGATTTGTTCGTCCGTGTATCCCTTGGCGATACGGTTCATGATTGTTGTCGCTGGAGTAGGTGTTTCGCTTTTAAACGCCTTCATCACAGCGGCGAGCGCGGTGGCAGGCCGCCCCGCAAGCGTCGGGATTTTCCCGTTGGATTTGCCGTTGGTGCCGTGGCAATTGGCGCAGGGGCCTGCAAGCACCGCCGTGTCTGCTGCAGACTGCGCCGACAGCGGACCGCTGCTTACTAAAAAAAGAAATGCAGCGGTTGCTGTAGCGAAAATCTTACGATCCATCGGCTTCCCCAGTTTTAACAATGAAAAGTTGTGTTTATATATATTCTACATTCTAGAATTACATCAGCAAGTGCCAACTGAGCAAAAAGCGGCTGATTTTTCGCGGAAAACTGAAATTGAAAGCAAAACAAGAGAAACCGTTACAAAAAGAAATTTACGCAACACAGAATAATCACGTAAATAAATTTGACAGATGGAAACGTCATTGCCTAGAATTTCGCCACTAGTGGGCGCTTGATTCAGTCGGCGCATCCGCGAGCGGGCCGGTCGGCCAATCCAGAAAAATTTAGCCCCGAAGGAGGGAAACGATGATTAATCGTCGTGGTTTTTTTGGCGCGTCGGCTGGTGCGATAACGCTCGCCGCAACGACGCCAGGAGCATTAGCTGCTCCCACAATTCTTAACAGCACCACTGAAATCATGCCGAAAGGCAAAGCGCCACGCGTCGTGATCGCTGGCGGCGGTTGGGGCGGTCTTTCGGCGGCGCGTCATCTTCGCGAGAAAGCACCAGACGCCGAAGTCGTCGTGCTGGAGCGCAATCCGTTCTTCTGGTCCTGCCCAATCAGCAATAAATGGGTCATCGACATCGTCGATAGCGCCTATCTCATGCACGACATGCTCGCGCCTGCGCGCAAGTATGGCTACAAACTTGTGCAGACCGAGATCACCAATATCGAGCGCGACAAGAAACTGGTTCGCACCTCGCAAGGAACGATCTCTTACGATTATCTCATTATTTCCGACGGCATCCGCGATGCTTATGACGTCTGGTTCGGCAACGACCAGAAGGCGATCGATCATACCAAGCTGAATTTCCCGTCCGCCTATATTCCCAGTTCGCAGGCGATGACGGTGAAGAACAAGATCCGTAATTTCAAGGGCGGCAACTTCGTCATGACGCTGCCGCCGCCACCGCATCGCTGCCCGCCGTCACCTTATGAGCGTGCGTGCATCATTGCCTGGCATATGAAGACCAATAAGATTCCGGGCAAGGTCATCATCCTGGATCCGAAGCCGCGCATTATGCCGATCGGCGGCGGTTTCAAGGCAGCCTTCGACGAGTTGTATCCGGATATTATTCAATACGTTCCGAATGCCGGAGTGAAAGAGGTCGACCCGTTCAAGAAGGAAATCAAGACTGCGGCAGGCGACTTCAAGTTCGATGACGCGATCCTGATGCCACCGCACCAGGCTGGAAACATGGTTTGGAGCGCGGACCTGATCGGGAAGACACCGGACGGAAAACCGACCAACTGGGCAGCGATTCATCCCACGCATCTGCACGCGCAGGGTGACGACAGCGTTTATATCGTCGGCGATGCGATGGGTGCGGTGTCGAAGCAGTTCGGCCATTATCCGAAGAGCGCGCATGTCGCGAATTATGTCGGCAAGATCGTTGCCGGATATATTGGCGAGCGCCTTGCCGGTAAGCAGGTGACCGTACGGCTGCCGGACAACCTGTGCTACATGCTGGTCAACGGCAGCCCGCGTGAGGCGATTTCGGTGCAGTTCGACTACGAGTTGCTGCCCGACGGCACGATCAAGCAGACCCAGATTGACATTGATGTTCGCACGCCAGACCTGCTGGAAGAGGACTTCAAATGGGCGAAAAGGATGTTTACTGACTTCCTTGTATAAGGACCATCTGCGGCGCGCGTGAAAGCGCGCGCCGCATAGCGGAGTTTATGATGGATTTCACGAGGCGAGAAACGCTGATAGGCGCGTTCGCGATATGCGTCGTCTCGGCGCCGTTGTTTGCGCAGGGCGCAGTCAAAGCCATTATCGATGAGTTCGCAGCAGGCAACGCGCCGCAGCAGGGCAAGATCGAACTCGAAATCCCGTTCACCGCGGACAATCCAAATGCGGTGCCGGTCGGAATTAAAATCGACAGCCCAATGACTTCGCAATCTTATTGCCGGGAAGTTGCGCTGATTGCCGAAGGTAATCCGCGGCCGCTGGTCTCTCGATTTTCTTTTGAGCCGGGGCTTTCGGTGCCGCAGCTATCGACGCGTATCCGGCTTGCCGATACGCAGCATGTAACGCTTCTTGCAAAAATGAATGACGGCTCCGTCTTCATCGCGCGCAAGGAAGTCACCGTAACCGCTGGCGGATGCGGCGGCTGAGGGTGGAAAACATGTCGACGCCTCCGCGTATCTGGATCAGCAATCGCTCGCCGAAGAAAGGCGAAGTCGTCATCGTTCGCGCTCTGGTAGCCCACGCGATGGAAACGGGATTTCGCAAGCGAGCCAGCGGCGAACTCATTCCGCGCAAGATCATCAACAGATTTGACTGTACACTGAATGGCAAGCCCGTCATTTCATGGCACCTAGATACCGGGGTTTCCATAAACCCCTATCTTGAATTCCGGTTCAAAGCCGAAGAAGCGGGTAACCTGAAAATGATCTGGACGGACGATGATAAGTCGACCGTCGAGGTGATCGAGAAGATTGCTCTCGCCTGATTGTCGCGATGCCTAAATCCTCAGTGCCGGCGCCGACTGAATAGCTTTCGTTATTTTTTGCCGCAGGTTGGCAACTTCTTAGATAATTCGACTGCGTCCCAAGCCGCTTTGTAAGTGGCAATCCTACGTTCTAAGTCGCAGTCTCCTGAAATATTCTGAATCAAGCGCTCAATTCGCATTTATACGGTTGAGCGTCGACGGTTCGCGCGCTTCGCGCCTATGTGCGGGATGAACGCAAGATCGACCGGCGGCAATTTCTCGCTATCGGTTTCTGGCGGCGAGTAATGAGCGAGATTGACTACAAGAGAGCGTTTAACAACGATCGGGACGAAGACTATTTCAAAGGGGCATTCTAACGCGATGCCGACAAGCCAGTGACGCAAATGCCTTTAAACCAATAGACCAGCCGGACTACTCGGCCCGGCCGGGCACTTGGCACGAACGCAAAACTTACCTTAGAATTGCTCAATCGCGCGACAGATGTGCCGTATCGCGAAAAGAGCAACCCTTCCGATGGGTAGGGGAGGAAGCGTTAATGCCGGTAACGCACGAGCCCTGGCTCGTAGTGCTCTCGTTATTTGTAGCAATTCAGGGCTCCTATGTCGGTTTGAGCCTTGCCGTGCAAGTGCGCGACTCTTTTGCAATGCGGCGCAAACTGTTGCTTGCTGGCGCGGCGATTTCGCTCGCGGTGGCGATCTGGTCGATGCACTTTGTGGGCATGCTGGCGGCGCGCATGCCGCTGCCCGTCGACTATCTGGTTTTTCCGACGCTGCTTTCTTTCCTGATCTGCGTGCTGGTTGTGGGCACGGCGGTATTTGCTGCTGGCGCGGGCCCGCTGACGCCGCTGCGGCTCGCCGCTTCCGCGATCTTTATGGGCGGCGGTATCGTCTCGATGCACTATATCGGCATGACGGCGCTGCATTCGAGCGCACATATGGGGCACTCCTGGCCTCATGTGGCGATAAGCGTGGCTTTTGCGATCATCGCCTCGGGCTTCGCGCTGTGGCTTGCTGCCGGCCGGGGTGTGCACCCGCCGCTTATCGTATCCGCCGCCGTTCTCGGCATTGGCATCGCCGGGATGCACTACACCGCAATGGCTGGCCTTACGCTATTCTTCCCGCACACTACCGCACCTATTACTTCGCCTGCGATCTCGAGCGATCTGCTCGCCATTATCGTTGCGATCGTTGCTTTTCTCGTTTCAGGAGTATTTCTGCTTATTCTGGTACCTGACCGCTCGGCATCCGCGACGCAGAGAAGCGATCCTGCAACGTCTTCCGACGAGCAAGAAATAGCCGAGCCGGATGTAGGGCAGGGCACTTTTGCGCCCCTCGGCGGCGCAGGCAGCCCGCCGCAGCGGAGAGCGCAACATCTGCCGGTGGAGCGCGAAGGTGTTACGCAATATATCCCGGTCGATGACGTAATCGCGGTGCATGCCAATGCCCATTACACCTATATCTATGACGGGGCGGCAAAATTGTTTTCGCCGCTCGCGATCGGGGATGCGGAATCGCGGCTTGATCCCGATCGTTTCTTCCGCGTGCATCGCAGCCACATCGTGAATATCGACCGTGTCGTAACGGTCAGGCGCTCCGGCGATAGCGGTATCGTGGAGCTGGAAGGGCCTGAGAATTACACGGTTCCCATCAGCCGGAACCGGATCGGCCCGCTTAGGTCGCGCATGAAAATGCGACTCGGGCAGATCGCCTAACCAATCCGCACCCAGAATATTTTGCTGCGCCGCCGAACGGGGCAGGCTTTGTGATCGCTTGTTGTCGCGCTGCGGCGAAAGGCGGGCGGCATTTCGTGCAAAAAATCGGCATTTCGTACGAATGCCCGACCTCTGATGCAAAAGCGATTGTGGTTTCGCGCGCTTCAAATCGAAAATTACACAAAAGAAAAACGAGAAACGATTTCAAGCCGGAGGAATTGCCCAATGATTCCTGGTTCGTTCCAGTATCATCGTCCGAGCAGTGTTTCGGACGCAGTGAAATTGCTTGCCGACCTCGGCGAGGAGGCCCGTCCGCTCGCCGGCGGGCATAGCCTTATCCCGATGATGAAGCTGCGGTTGGCGACGCCCGAGCATCTTGTCGATCTTGGAGGCATCGAAGGCCTGCGCGGCATCCGCAGCGAGGGCAACGATATCGTCATCGGCGCGATGACGACGCAGCATAAATTGGTTCAATCACGGTAGCTTGCGGAGAGGCTGCCGATCATTATCGACACTGCGCTCCTGATCGCCGTTCCGCAGGTGCGCTATGTCGGCACGCTCGGCGGCAACGTCGCGAACGGCGACCCCGGCAATGACATGCCCGGATTAATGATCTGTCTCGGCGCGAGCTACGTGCTCGCTGGGGAGAAGGAGCGCGTGGTGCCGGCGCGCGAATTCTATCAGGGCGCCTATTTCACCGCGCTCGAAGCCGGCGAGATCGTGACTGCGATCCGCATCCCGGTCCCTGCTGCCGGCCACGGCTACGCCTACGAAAAGCTGAAGCGCAAAATCGGCGACTACGCAACTGCCGCAGCCGCGGTGATCCTCGAGATGAAAGACGGCAAGGTCGCCCGATGCTCTATCGGCCTCACCAATGTCGCCGAGACGCCGCTATGGGCGGAAGAAGCGGCAAGAATTCTGACGGGCTCGTTGCTTGATCCCGCGACGGTGAAGAACGCGGTTGCCGCGGCGGAGAAAATCACCGCGCCGGCGTCCGACAATCGCGGCCCAGCCGAATACCGCACGAAAATGGCTGGCGTGATGCTCAAG
>CAUJKG010000069.1 GCA_963205465.1 Pseudomonadota bacterium
TAAGCGCAGGGGAGCCGATACTGTCCATCACGATCCGGAGATATCGCTTGTTGATGTCGAAGGATTTCAGGCCGGAGAAGATGAAGATCCTTACCCAATCGAAGTTGAAAATCTGATTGGAGTACTCCGTATAGAAACGCGTGAGCCGCGCTTCCAGCGTTTGTGAGCGATCGATAATCAAGTCGGCCCAATGCTTTTGCCAGCCGCCGAGATAGATATGCTCGTAAACGCGTTCAATCAGCGCTTCCTTGCTGGGGAAGTGCCGGTAGATCGCCGAATGGGTAATGCCGATTCGTTTCGCGAGCTCGCGGGTTTGTCCTTCGAACCCATGCTCCGCAAAAAAGCGGATGGCGGATTCCAGAATGACTTTCTCGCGCTCCGGCCCACGGAGATTTTTCCGCTTTGGCCGAGCGGAACTGCCCGCCGCGGACTTGCGCGTCTTATTGCCGGCTGAGCGCTTTACGGCAGCCGTCGTTTTCTTCCTTGCCATCGCCGCGGTCGAATCCCGTTTTTCGCGCTCTGTATATCATCGAAGCGGCCAGCCTACTGCTGTGCAGCATAAGAAGAAAAGACCAGTTGGTTATTTTTGTTGACGAGGCTTTCCCGGCTGCGTACAAATTTGAGACCAAATGGTCACAAAAACAAAAAAGCCATTGGTGCCGCGTTTAGGGAGTGAACGTGTGAAGCCGGCGCCGTTTCGATATTTCCGGGCGAATTCGCTCGCCGAGGCTTTTGCGGCTTACGCGGAAGCGGAGGGCGATTGCACCTATATGGCCGGCGGCCAGAGCCTGCTGCCGGTGCTGTCGCTGCGGCTGCAGACGCCTTCTCTGGTGATTGACATATCCCGGCTCGAAGAACTCCGCGGAATTTCGCTTGCGAACGGCGTGTTGCGGATCGGCGCGCTGACGCGGCACAACGAAATGCTGCACTCGCCCGAGATCGCGCGCTATGCGCCTTTGCTCAGCAAGGCGGCACCTTATGTCGCGCATCCTGCGATCCGCAATAAAGGCACCATCGGCGGAACGATTGCGCATGCCGATCCCGCGGCTGAATTTCCGGGCATGACGTTGGCGCTGAATGCGGAATTTGAAATTGCAAACAGCGAAGGCCGCCGGCGGGAGCCCGCCAATGGCTTCTTCCGCGGGCTTTACGAAACCGGCATCGCACCGGGCGAGATTTTGGTGGCGATTCATGTCCCGGTGTTCGGCGAGCATGATCGCTGTGCCTATCACGAGCTTGCGCGCCGCCGCGGCGACTATCCGCTGGTCGGCTGCGGCGTGCGTGCGACGATTCGCGACGGCGTCGCGACGAATGGAAGATTTGCATTCATTGCCGTGGGCGCAGTGCCGCAGCGTGCGTTCGCGGCGGAAGCGGCCATCGAGGGGCAACGCCTCGACGAGACTGCAATTGCGGCGGCGCAGACCGCGCTGGAACAGGATCTCCAGCCGGACGACGATTCCGAGACGACGGGGGCCATGCGGCTGCATCTTGCCAAAGTGCTGCTCGGCAGACTGCTCCGCGAAATCGCTCTGAGTCCTTCGAAAGCAGTCGAGGCCGCCGCATGACCGAGCGCGTCCCGGTTTCGATGACGGTGAATGGCGAGGACGTGCAGCGTTTCGTCGAGCCGCGCACGACGCTTGGCGATTTTCTGCGCGTCGAGATGGAGCTCACCGGAACCCATCTCGGCTGTGAGATGGGCGTCTGCGGGGCGTGTCTCGTGTTGCTGAACGGAAAGCCGATTCACTCCTGTCTGATGCTGGCGGTCGCGGCTGAAGGCGAAACGATCGAGACCGTCGAGGGGCTCGCCGAAAGCAAGGCGATCGCCGATATCCAGCAGGCATTTCACAACCGGAACGCGCTGCAATGCGGCTTCTGTACGCCGGGCATGCTGGTCACGGCGCATGAGATTCTGAAAAGCGAGCACCCGCTCACGCGGGAAGAAATTCGCGACGAGCTGTCCGGGAATTACTGCCGCTGCACCGGCTATGAAGCGATCGTCGATGCGATCGAACAAGTTTTCGTTGCGCGCGCCGCGGGGCGCGAGGTCGAAGCAAGCGGCCAGTTTGCGGAGACGGCGGCATGAACATGGCGCTTAACAACACCGACCGCCCGAACAGCTATATCGGCCGCTCCGTAACCCGGCCGAACGCGCTGCGGCTCTTGGCCGGGAAGGGGCGCTACGTCACCGACATAAAACTTCCCCGCATGCTCCACGCGGCGTTTCTCCGCAGTCCTTACGCGCATGCGGAGATCAAATCGATCGACACGACGGAAGCTGCTGCGCTGAAGGGCGTGCATCTCGTAGCGACGGGAGAAGATCTCGCAAAACTCTGCAAGCCGTGGGTTGGAACGCTCGATCATTTCCGCGGGATGAAGTCGGCGCCGCAGCTGCCGCTCGCGGTCGGGAAAGTAGTCTGGGCCGGACAAGCGATGGTCGCCGTCGTCGCGGAAACGCGCGCGATTGCCGAAGACGCGCTCGGATTGATCCAGGTCG
This sequence comes from Pseudomonadota bacterium, assembly GCA_963205465.1. GTDB lineage: Bacteria > Pseudomonadota > Alphaproteobacteria > Rhizobiales > Xanthobacteraceae. The sequence continues at coordinate 2,495 of CAUJKG010000069.1, forward strand.
AAATGAGCGAACTGCCGCCGGTCGTCGACATCGACCAGGCACGGGAGCCGGACTCGACCCGCATTTATCCCGAACTCGGAGATAATGTCGCGTTCAAGCTGACGGTTGAGAGTGGCGACGTGAAGGCCGCCTTCGCGAAGGCGGATGGAGAACTTGAAGAGACATTCTTCACCGGGCGTCATACCGCCGTCACCATGGAGCCCCGCGCGATCATCGCGGACTACAACGCAAGCGAAGAAGCGCTCACGGTCTATCATGCGACGCAGACCCCGTATCAGTTCCAGGATCTGTTCAGCCGGCTCTATGGCATTCGCGAATCCCGCGTTCGCGTGATTGCGCCGGATATCGGTGGCTCGTTCGGGATGAAGTTGCATGTCTATAACGAAGACATGTCCGTGGTCGGCCTGAGCATGCTGTGCGGCAGACCGGTAAAATATGTGGCCGACCGCCTGGAGTCGTTCGTCTCGGACATTCACGCGCGGGATCACCGCATCAAGACCCAAGTCGCCTACGACGCGTCCGGCGCGATTCTCGGCGTGAAGGTCGACGATGTCACGGCGATCGGCGCGTTCTCGACCGCGCCGCGCACGAGTGTCGTTGAAGGAAACCAAGTCGTGCGCCTGATCGGCGCTCCTTACCGGTTCCGCGATTATCGCGCGGACCTGAGCGTCGTATTCCAGAATAAGGTGCAGACCAGCCAGTATCGGGCAGTGGGTCATCCGATTGCCTGTCTGGTGACGGAATCATTGATCGATCGCGTCGGGCAGAAACTCGGCATTGATCCGTTCGAAATGCGCCGCCGCAATATCGTGACGAGCGACATGTATCCGTACACGTCGCCGGCCGGATACAAATTCGAGCGGCTTTCGCACGAAGCCTGTCTCGACGGGCTTTACAAGCTGATGGACTATCCGCGGCTTCGCGAAGAGCAGAAAGCACTGCGCGAAAAAGGCATTCATCGCGGCATCGGCATTGCCATGTTCGTCGAAATCACCAACCCGTCGCCGGCGTTTTACGGTGTCGGTGGCGCACGCATCTCCTCGCAGGACGGCGCGATCGTGAAGATAACCCCGGCGGGCGAAGTGCAATGCCTGATCAGCGTCGGGGAGCATGGACAGGGCACCGAAACGATCATCGGCCAGATCGTCGCCGAGCATCTCGGCGTGGATCGCGAGCTTGTTCGCGTGATTACCGGCGACACCGACGTCACCCCGCAGGGTGGCGCGAACTGGGCTTGCCGCGGCGCGGGTATCGGCGGCGAAACCGCGCTGCAGGCCGCCAAGAAGCTGAAGCAGAACGTGCTTTCGGTCGCCGCTGCAATTCTGCAGTCTGCTCCCGGAGAGCTCGATCTGATCAACGGTCAGATCGTCAACAGGTCGGATCGTGTGGAGCGCATCCCCTTATCCGAAGTGGCGCGTATCTCGTACTACCGCTCGGATACCTTGCCGCCCGGCACCAATCCGCAACTGACCGCCGCGCATCACTATTCGCCGCAAGGCTATCCCTTCGCTTTCACGAACGGTGTGCAGGCGTGTCATGTCGAGGTCGACGCGGAGACAGGCTTCACGAAAATACTGGACCTCTGGGTGGTCGAGGATTGCGGCCGCATCATCAATCCGATGCTGGTCGAGGAGCAGATCCGTGGCGGCGTGGTGCAGGGGCTCGGCGCGGCGTTCTTCGAGGAGTGCCGCTACAACGAAAGCGGCCAGCTCGAGAACGGCTCGCTCGCGGATTACCTCGTGCCGATGGCCTGCGAGATGCCCGATATCAAGATCGCGCACGTTGAGACGCCAACGCAGGACACCGAACTCGGCGCGAAAGGATGCGGGGAGGCCGGCACTGCCGCTTCCTCCGCCGCCGCAATGAACGCAGTCAATGATGCGCTCGCACCGCTCGGGGCGAGTGTTTCTCAAATTCCGATGACCCCACAACGCCTGCTCAAGGCTTTGGGGCGCGGATAAGTACGACCAGAAACCAGCCTTATAGGGAGGGCGCTATGAAGAAAGACAAGAGTAATAAGAACGGAAACCTGCCGTCGCGCAGGCACGTGGTTGCGGGAATGGGCGCCGGCGTTGCGCTCGGCGTCATCGGCATGCCGTGGATCG
>CAUJKG010000070.1 GCA_963205465.1 Pseudomonadota bacterium
TAAATGCCGATGTGATGATAAAGCGGCCCTTCGTTCGCGGGCGCGGTCGCACGCGTGAAATAGAGCGCACGGAGACGGTTCTCGCCGACCGGCGTACCGACGACTTTCACCACGTTCGGGTTGGTTTTTTCTTCCTCGTCCGTGATCTCGACCGCGAGCGTCGCGATATCCACCGCGGAATCTTCGAGCGGGGAGACGACGCGGCGGATCAATTCGGGCTCGATCGTGGGCAGATCGCCCTGCAGGTTCACGACCACGGCGAACCTGCCTTCGCCGTCCAGCTGGCCCAGCGCCTCGAAAATGCGGTCCGAGCCGGTCTGGTGATCGGCCCGGGTCATCGATACCCGGCCGCCGGCGCGCTCCACGGCGGCGCGAATCGCGTCGTCGTCGGTCGCGATCGCAACGGAGCCGATCCCCGCCTCGCGAGCCCGATCCAGCACGTGGAGAATCATCGGCTTGCCATGGATGTCCGCGAGCGGCTTTCCCGGCAGGCGGGTGGCCTGCATCCGAGCCGGGATCAAAACGATCAGATCAGAGCTTGCGGCGCCTTTGGAAGACATTGAAAACACCCGGAAAACCCGCCTCTGTCTACTTATTCCAAGCGGCAGAAGGTAGCAGCGGCGGCCGGGTTATACGGGTTGCCTCAGATCGGGCAAAGCGATACCTCTGACCCTCATTAATGGGGCCTCACGCCGGGACGCCGGCGGCAAAATTCCGGAAACGCTGGCCGATGGACAGCTTCGAACTGAACAAAATCATGGGTGCCGTGCTCGGTACCTGCCTTTTCGTCCTCTCGCTGAGCATTGTCTCCGGCGGCATCTTCGCTTCGCATGCGCCGCATAAGGCGGGCTACGAAATCGCCGCCAAGGACGACAAGGCTGGCCCGGCGCAAGGTCCGGTCGAGCCGCAAGTGCCGCTCGCCAACCTTTTGAACGAAGCCAACCCGGAAAAGGGCGCTTCGATCGCGCGCCAGTGCGCCGCCTGCCATGACTTCGCCAAGGGCGGCCCCAACAAAGTCGGCCCGGGCCTCTGGAACGTCGTCAACAGCGACACGGCCCACCATGCCGGCTTCAACTATTCGAACGCGATGAAGAACAAGAAGGGCAAGTGGACCTTCGAAGAACTCGACAAGTTCCTGGAAAACCCGAGCAAGGTGGTGCCGGGCACGTCGATGACCTTCCTCGGCGTCAAGCGGGCCGCGGATCGCGCCGCCCTCATCGTCTATCTGAGCAAGCAGAACGACAACCCGCCGGCGCTTCCGGCTCCGGTTGCCGCAGCTCCCGATGCTCCGAAGAAAGACGGCGAGCAGAAGGCCCCGGCTGAAAAGAAATAAGCCTGCTGCCGCTCAAATTGTCGCGATAAATGCGCGGTTGCTTTGGCGCTGCCGCGCCAAAACGGTCATAATCACCTTCGACATTGACCCCGCACTGGCGGGGGTTCGACGGAGGTATTTGTGACGCCGAATCTGCTGCGGGCCTGCGCCCTTGCGCTTGCCGTTATTTCCACGCCCCTCGCCGCCCAAGCCCAGGAGCCCGCCAAGGACGTTCCGTGGCGGCACGCGCTGTCGCTGCTCGGCGACGTAAAATATCCGGCGGACTTCAAGCGCTTCGATTACGTCAACCCCAACGCGCCGAAGGGCGGCCTCGTGCGCCTCGGCGCCGACGGCACGTTCGACAGCTTCAATCATCTCATTCCGCGCGGCACCGCGGCCGCCGGCGTGAACATGCTCTACGACACGCTCATGGTCAGTTCGCTCGACGAAGTCGCGACCGAATACGGCCTGATCGCGGAGGCGGTGCGCTTCCCTGCCGATTATTCGTCCGTGACCTACCGGCTGCGCGCCAACGCCCGCTGGCACGACGGCAAGCCGATCACGCCGGAAGACGTCGTCTGGACGTTCGAGATGATCAAGGAGCACAGCCCGACGCGGCGCTTCTATTACCGACACGTCGTCAAGGCCGAGAAGACCGGCGAGCGCGAAGTCACCTTCACCTTCGACCAGCCGGGAAACCGCGAGTTGCCCCAGATCGTCGGCCAGATCGCGCCGCTGCCGAAACATTGGTGGACCGGCAAGGACGCGCACGGCAACGAGCGCAACCTCGCAAACGGCACGCTGGAGCCGCCGCTCGGCTCAAGCGCCTACAAGATTAAAAGCCTCATCCCCGGACGCACGATCGTCTACGAGCGCGTGAAAGACTATTGGGGCGCTTCGCTGCCCGTGAAGGCCGGCCAGGATAACTTCGACGAAATCCGCTACGAGTATTTCCGAGATGATATCGTCGAACTCGAAGCCTTCAAGGCCGATCAGTTCGACTTCCGGCTCGAAAACGTCGCGAAGAACTGGGCCACCGCCTATGACATTCCCGCGGTGAAAGACAAGCGGCTCCTGCTCGAGACGTTTCCGGATCGCGCCACCGGCGTGATGCAAGGCTTCATCCCGAACCTGCGCCGCGAAAAATTCTCCGATCCGCGGGTCCGGCTCGCCCTGAACTACGTGATGAACTTCGAGACCATGAACCGGAACTTCTTCTTCGGTCAGTACCAGCGCATCGCTTCTTATTTCAGCGGCACCGAACTTTCCTTCAGCGGGTTGCCGCAGGGCAAGGAACTGGAGATTCTCGAAGCCGTGCGCAGCAATGTGCCGCCGGAAGTGTTCACGAGCGAATACAAGAACCCGGTGTTCGACACGCAGGAATCCTTTCGCGCGAATTTGCGGCAGGCGACAAAGCTGTTCCGCGAGGCCGGTTACGAAGTGCGCGGCGGCAAGCTAGTCAATGCCAAGAGTGGCGAGCCCTTCACCATCGAATTCCTGCTCGCAAGCCCGACCTTCGAGCGCATCATTCTGTTCTATGCTGAAGACCTGAAGCGGCTCGGGATCGGCTTCACCATTCGCCAGGTCGATTCCTCGCAGTATCAGAACCGCGTCCGCTCGCGCGATTTCGACATCATCGTCAGCGGCTGGGGCCAGTCGTTGTCGCCCGGTAACGAGCAGCTCGATTTTTTCGGCACCGAAGCCGCCGACCGGCAGGGCTCGCGCAACTACGGCGGCATCAAGAACGCGGCGGTCGATGCGCTCATCAAGCGCGTCATCTTCGCAAAAGGCCGCGAGGAACTGATCGCATCGACCCGCGCACTCGATCGCGTGCTGATGTGGAATCACTATGTCGTGCCGATGTGGTCGATCGGCTTCCACCGCGTCGCCTATTGGGACCGCTTCGGCAAGCCGGAAAAACTGCCGGAATATTCCTTCGGCTTCCCGGACATCTGGTGGTTCGACAAAGACCGCGCGGCGAAAGTGGGACCGCAGAAGTGACGGCGGCGCGTTTCGCGCTTTCGCGCCGCTCGCTTCTTGCACTCGGCGCTGCGGCGGGCGTGTCCGCGGCGCTCCCTGCCCGCTCGCAGAATGCTGGCGCCGAGCAGCACGGCATGTCGGCGTTCGGTGACCTGAAATATCCGAAGGACTTTCCGCATTTTGACTACGTCAATCCGAATGCGCCGAAAGGCGGGATCTTCTCCCATGTCGGCGCATCGGGACTGCTCAACCAGAATCTCGAAACCTTCAATACGCTGAACATTTTCTCGCAGCGCAACGACGGCGCGCTCGGCATGGAGCTAACCTTCGCTTCGCTGATGGTGCGCGCGCTCGATGAGCCCGATGCCATGTACGGGCTTGCCGCAAGTTCGGTCGCGATCTCGGAAGACGGTCTCACCTGCCGTTTTCGAATCCGGCCCGAGGCCCGCTTCCACGATGGCAGCAAGCTCTCCGCGCAGGATTGCGCCTGGACCATCACGACGCTGAAGAAGATCGGCCACAACCTGATCCGGCTCAATCTGCGCGACGTCGAAAGTGCCGAAGCTGAAGGCGACGACATCGTCGTCGTGCGCTTCGTGAAAGGCCGCGGTCGCGAAACGCCGCTGATCGTCGCGGGCCTGCCGATCCTCTCGCAGAAATATTTCGACGGCCGCAATTTCGAGGAAGCAACCTTGAGCGCGCCGCTCGGCTCGGGCCCCTATCGGGTAGGACCGCTCGCGCCCGGCCGCTTCATCGAATATCACCGGGTGGAAAATTGGTGGGGCGAGAAGCTGAATGTCAGCCGCGGCCTAAACAATTTCGGTATCATCCGCTACGAATTCTATCGCGACCGCGACGTCGGCTTCCAGGGCTTCACCGCGCGCAACTACCTCTTCCGGGAGGAGTTCACCTCGCGCATCTGGGCGACCAATTACGACTTTCCCGCCGCCCGCGACGGACGCGTGAAGAAAGAAATCCTGCCCGACCAGACGCCCTCCGGCGCGCAGGGCTGGTTCATCAACACGCGGCGCGAAAAATTTTCCGACAAGCGCGTTCGCGAGGCGCTGGCGCTGACCATGGACTTTCCATGGATGAACAAGAACCTAATGTACGGCTCTTACGACCGTACCTATTCCTATTTCCAGAATTCCGATATGGCGGCGCAGGGCAAGCCTTCGCCTGAAGAAGCGGCGCTGCTCGAGCCATTTCGCGGCAAAATCGACGACGCGGTATTCAGCGACGCCTATATGCCGCCGGAAGCGGATGGTTCGGGCTCCGACCGCAACCTCCTGCGCCGCGCGGGCGCGCTATTGCGGGACGCAGGCTGCGAAATCAAAGGCGGCAAGCGCCTGACCCCGAAAGGCGAGCCGCTGACCATCGAATTCCTCATCAATACCAGTTCGTTCGAGCCGCATCACAGCGCGATCATTTCCAACCTGCGCCGCCTCGGCATCGAGGCCAATATGCGCGTGGTCGATCCGGCGCAATTCCAGTTGCGGCTGCAGACCTTCGATTTCGACATCACGGTGCAGCGTTTTTCCACGAGTTCGACGCCGGGCGAATCGCTGCGCACCTTTTTCTCGTCGGAAGCTGCAAAAGCGCAGGGCTCGCGTAACCTTTCCGGAATTTCCGATCCGGTCATCGATGCCCTGATCGAGAAAATCGTGGCCGCGAAAACCCGCGGCGAACTTACCTTCGCTTGCCGGGCGCTCGATCGCGTGTTGCGCGCCGGACATTACTGGATTCCGCAATGGAACAAGGCTTCCCACTGGATCGCCTATTGGGATGTCTTTGCACGCCCGAAGGAAAAGCCCCGTTACGGACGCGGGATTCCCGAGACCTGGTGGCGCGCCCGCGCGGATTGACCGGGCAGCGGAACCCGCGCAGTTTGTCGTCCTTCCTTGCCGCCGAGGCTTGAATGCTTGCTTATATTTTTCGCCGCGTTCTCCTGATCATTCCGACCATTCTCGGAATCATGCTGGTGTCCTTTGCGGTCATCCAGTTCGCGCCGGGCGGTCCGGTCGAACAAGCGATCGCGCAGCTTACCGGCGCCGATGTTTCTACCTCCGACCGGCTCAACCGGGGGGGAAGCGAAATCTACCGGCAGAACAATCCCGGCCAGACCGGGTTGGATGCCTCGACCTCGCGCTATCGCGGCGCGCAGGGCCTCGACCCGCAGATCATCAAGGATCTCGAAAAGCAGTTCGGTTTCGACAAGCCCGCACACGAGCGCTTTCTGCTGTTGATCTGGAATTACGCCCGCTTCGATTTCGGCAGAAGCTATTTCCA
>CAUJKG010000071.1 GCA_963205465.1 Pseudomonadota bacterium
CTCGATCGCGTGATCGGTATCGGTGCGCGCCTGCGCCCGCGGAACTACAGGCTTGGCGGTCACGAAGCCGCGCGACGAACGCGACCTCGCAGATCCTCGAAATAGCCGGCATCGACCGGCGCGCCGGTAGGCGAACTCGCGCCTTCGAGCAGCAGCGCGCGCAGGCGCTGGATGTCCTGGTCCTTGCGGATCAGTTCGCGGACATATTCACTGCTGGTGCCGTAACCGCGCGCGTTGACCTGTTGGTCTACGAACGACTTCATGCCATCGGGAAGCGATATGTTCATCGTGGTCATGTCCGCTTGGATACCATTCTTGGCAAAAATTGGCAAGAATGGGAATGCATCGTTGCTCCAGGCCGGTTCGTAACCTGCGGCTTTCGCTGATCGGTCATCTTGGCTCGAAGACGTCCGCTTCACTTAAACCATTGATTTAACATATATCTATACCACATCATGTCTTTCTGATGTTATTTCAGTGGTTTGATGGTGATACGCCTGTCCATTGTGTTTCACTCCTAAATTGGACGATCAAGGGAGTTGGAAGTGTAAGACGCCGAAGGCGGCTCACTTCCTACTCCCTTGATCGTAATCCGATCGCAGCGTGACGGTTCAGTCTTCGGATGGCGGCATCGGTTCGGGCGTTTGCCCCGGTGATACACGCGCCAGGACAGCTGTGTAGAGCTGACGCCAGTGTTCGGCCTTGCCGCGCTCGCGTTCGGCGGTGCGGTCGGCCTTGGCCTTTTCAGCGCGTGCATCCCTGAGCTCGGTCTCTAGACGCTCGATCTTGTTGCGAAGCGCCGCTTCGATATGCCGGTATTCCTCCGGCGTTCGCAGCGGGACCTTCTTGCCGTCGATGACCTCGGTTTCCGCGCGCGTTTCGACGCGTTCCTCGCCGATCTCATCGGCGAAGTTGTTGTAGAGGTACTGGCGGCTGACTTTGGCTTCACGGGCGACCGAGACGAACGTCACAGCTTGCCTGGTGTCACGCAGGCGCTTGATCGCGTCCTCGACCGCAGCGCGCTTTTCAGCACTGCGGCGGCTGCGAGCATCATTGAGGGTGGCGATCCGCAGATCCGGTCCCGTGGTCATGGCGTCGCTTTCTCCCGAGCAGCGGCCGGCCTGTAGCGCTGTTTTTCGCCTTTGTAGAGGCCGTGCGCCTCGATGGAACGGATGATGGTGTCGGTGTTGTGGACGGCGTCCTTGTTGCGTTGCAGCCGCTTGCGCGTGATGTCGGCCATCCGGGTCTGACCGCCTTCCTCGTAATTCCGCGCTTCCTGTTCGAGCCCTTCGATCGCGACGTAAAGTCCGGCGCGCTCGCAGCGGAAGTGCTCGTGGTCGTCGCCATCGGCGCGGAAGAACCGGCAGGTTAGGCAAGCGTTTGCGTTCTCGCACCATTCGCCGAGCTGGCCGGGCAGCGTGCAGGCCCCGCCACAGACCCGCGTTGCCATCATGGTTTCCTTGCGCAGCAGGAGATCGCCGACGACCTCATCGACCTTGCCCGCGATCGTGAAGAACTGGCCGCCGCCTTTGCGGAGCAGGGCGTTCTTTTTGAGCTCTAGGCGCTTGTTGACGTACATCGACGCCATATCGGGCGAGGCGTGGCCCAGTTCGAACATGATGCTGAGAATATCGTGACCTTCGGCTGCCATCTGCGTCCCGCGATGGTGGCGCAGCGGATGCCACGAGAAGTCGAACGGCTTGCCTTCGCCGTCGACGATCCCATGTCTGAGGCACAGCATCTTGAGTTCTTGCAAGGTCCAGTTGTTGCCGAGGAACGACTCGCGCTTGCCGTAGAAGACCGGGAACAGGTATTTCGTCGCGCTGCCGTAACGCTGCCGGACGCGATCCCGCTGGGCCTCGATCAGCTCGATCATAGCGTGGTGCGCCGGATCGGTGACCAGCAAGGGCTTGGTATTCCAGCGGCTGACCTTATTCTGCCAGAACGTGAACAGCATGAACCGCTTGTCGTGCGGATCGGGCCGCAGGCAGTCGAAGAGCAGGGCATGCAGGTCTTCGGCCCGCGCGCCGGTCGTGATGCCGATCATGAAGATCGCAGGGATCGGCGCGGGTAGTTCGTCGAGCTTGGCCACCATGGCGGCCAGTGCTTCTGACGGAGCCGCCCGGTTGGCGCCCTCGCGCGATGCGTAAAGCCGGTTGCGCGGGACATCCGGCGCCTGCTTGTAGCGGATCCGCCGCGCAGCGCGCTTGTTGAGCGCGATCCGCGGCCATTGTCCTGGCAGGAGGACTGGCGCCGCGCGCAGGAGCTGGACGATGTCGGTGTACCAGTTCTTGCCCGTGGCTTGCCGAGCATTTCCCCAGGCGAGGTAACGCTCTATCGTCAGTTCATTGATCTGCCCGGGATCAACAACACCATCTTCACGGAGGAACCGCGCAAATAGCCGCAGCCGCGACTGCATTCCCGATACCGTCCCTGGCGCAAGCTCGCCATGCGTCACCTTGTCGAGCAGGAAGCTGCGCATCGGTGGGCGCAGCCACGGCTCGAAGCAAATGAAGTTCAGATAGGTATCGCTCTGCCGCTGCCGGTCGCGGAAGCGCGTGTCCTCCTCACTGTAGAGATCGTTGAGCAGGATGATGTTGCGGTCATGCATCGGCGCCATCTGCGCCCGATTGATGATCGAGAAGCGATGGATGTCGCCGAACAGCTGCACTTCCGGCGACCGGTACTGGGTGGTGACGACCTTTCCATCCCGGATCCAGTGGCGGGTCTGGCTCTGCCTCCGCCGCCCATAGTTCGCGCCGTACCAAGCAGCGTATAGACCCAGTGCGGCATCGTTGTGGAACTTCGTTCTCGCAGAACCGTCACCATCTGACAATCCGAAGTTGGGGTGGGGGATGTCCGCGAGACAGCCCGCTCCAAAATGCTGAAGCAGGCTTTCGCCTTCGGCGACCAGATATCGGATCACCGGGATCCGGCGCTGGAACCAGTGGGCGTC
>CAUJKG010000072.1 GCA_963205465.1 Pseudomonadota bacterium
TCCCTTCGCTGCCGGCGGCGCCACCGACGTGCTTGCACGCGTGATCGCCGAGCATCTGCAAAAGGTTTGGGGCCAGCCCGTTATCGTTGAAAATCGAACCGGCTCGGGCGGCAATATTGGTGCCGCGGCGGTCGCGAAAGCCGATCCCGACGGCTACACAATCCTGATGGGCGCGATCGGGCCGAGCGCGGTCAACGCGAGCCTCTACAAGAATATGCCCTACGACACCGCGAAAGACTTCGCACCGATCACGCAGGTGGCAACCCTGCCGATGCTGCTCGTCGTGCACAAATCGATCAACGTGAACAATGTTCAGGAATTGATCGCGCGGGCCAAGAACACCAAGGACAAGCTCAATATCGGCACCGCGGGCGTCGGCGCTTCACAGCATCTTGCGGCACTTCTGTTCGAGAATATGAACGGGGTGAAGTTCGAGAACGTGGGCTACAAAGGCGCGTCCGGCATGATCCCTGATCTGTTGTCCGGTGCGGTGCATCTCACCTTCGGCGATATCGTTTCGCTCTCGCCGCATCTGAAGAACGATCAGATCAAGGCGATCGCGGTCACCACGCAACAGCGCTCGCCGGCGTTTCCGAATCTTCCGACCATCGAAGAGCAGGGTGTGAAAGGCTACGCCGCGGCCGCTTGGTACGGATTGTTTGCGCCGGCCGGAACGCCGCCTGCCATCGTCGCGAAGATCCAGCAGGAAGTGGCGAACTATCTCAAGACGCCTGCGGCGGTCGAGCGCATGAAGTCGCTCGGTGCGGAAGCCGTGGGTTCGGACCCGGAGACGTTCCGCGCCTTCGTGCTCTCCGAGATGGAGCGCTGGGGCAAGGTCGTGCGTGCGGCCGGATTGAAACTCGACTGACATGCGTTCTGAACAATACGACGTGCTCGTGGTGGGCGCCGGCAGTGCCGGCGTCGCCGCAGCAGTAGCCTCGGCCCGCAACGGCGCCCGCACGCTCCTGATCGATTCCGGTCCTTCGATCGGCGGCGAATTGCTCTCCGGCATGACGATCGACGGCGCGATCAATGCGCGCGGGGAGCGCATCATCGGCGGCGTCATCGACGACATCGTCAACGAATGCCGCGCGCTCGGCGGCTATGCGCGCGAGCTCAACGACTGGCGCCTGATCCGCTACATCGCCTGCGATCCCGAATACATGAAGATGGCGGTGGCGCGCGTGGTTTATGGTTCGGGCGCGGAAGTGCGCCTCAATACTTTCGCCGATGACGTCGCCCGCAACGGCGACCGCATCGAAGGCGTGATCGTGCGCGACAAACAGGGCCGTTCTCTGATTACCGCGAACATCTATATCGACTGTTCGGGCGACGCCGATCTCTGCGCGCTTGCGGGCGGTGAAATGCTGCCGCCGGATAAAGACAGCAAGCCGCAGCCGGTCTCGATGATGTTCCGCATGGCCGGTGTCGAGACGAAACCGCTCTTGGAGTTCGTGCGGCAGCATCCGGAATATTTCGCGGTCGGCGAAAGCGACGCCATTCGCGGCGGCCGCAGCGACCACGAAATCGCCGAGGAAATCTACAAGCAGGGCGAGCCCTGCGTATTCCTGAAAGGCGATGCAGACTTTCTGGGGGGCGCGATTGCGCGCGGCGAGATGTTTCCGACCGCGCTCATCATGATCCAGCCGACTTCCGCCGCCCGCCGCGAAGTCTGCGTGAATGCGACCCGCATCACGCTCGATAACCCGCTGGTAGCGCGCGATTACGGCCGCGCTTTCGGTGTGCTGATCGATCAGGTGCGGCAGTGTTCGTCCTATCTCGCGCGCCGCGTGCCGGGCTTCGAGAACGCGGCACTTTCTGGCGTAGCGCCGCGGATCGGCGTTCGTGAAACCCGCCGTATCCTCGGTGACGAGGTTCTCGACGGAGACGACGTCTTCAATGGCCGCAAGCGCGAGGACGGTATCGCCAAGGGTTGCCATCACATCGACATCCATCAGGACGGTACCGGGCAGATTCGCATTCCGGTCGCCGATGGCGGCTCTTACGACATTCCCTTTGCGACTCTTATTCCCGCCGGGCTGTCGAACGTGATGGTCGCGGGCCGCTGTTTCTCGGCGGATCGCCGGGCGCAAGGTTCCGCGCGCGTCATGGGCGGCTGTCTTGCGATGGGGCAGGCGGTCGGAACCGCCGCTTCCATGCTTTCCAGCACCAACGCGCCCGCCGATGTGCGTGCGGTGCCCGTGAAACATCTGCGGACGCGGCTGAAAGAGCAGGGCGCCATTCTCGACGGCACATACTGAAAGCGGGAAGGCCGCTCAGGCTTTCCGGCTGTTCAGCTTGGTATCGACTGCCGCCTTGGTCAGCTGGTTATGCTGGCCGATCAGTTCGATGAGGCGCTCGACGTCGCGCATCCGGATGGCCTCGACCATTTGCGCATGATCCTGGTTCGAGCGCTGCATGCGGCCGGGCTGGGCGAGCGATGTGCGCTGATAGCGCTCCGAAAGATCGAACAGGCTTTCGGTGGTACGCACGAGGTGAGGATTCCTGCAGGGCGTATACAACGCGATATGGAATATGCGATTCGACTCCATGAAGGCGTCGAGTTCCATGGCATCGGCGGCGCGTTGCATCGCCTGATGGAGTTCGGCAGCGCGCCGGTCGAGCGCGTCGTCGTAAGCGGGAAACGCTTCCCGGATCGCGAGCGGTTCGAGCGCTTTTCGCACCACATAGAGAGACTCCATGTCGGCGGAGGAGATTTCCGCGACGACTGCGCTCCGATGCGGATTGATGGTGACGAAACCGCGCTCCGCGAGCCGTTCGATCGCCTGACGGACCGGGTGGCGGCTCACGTCCAGTTTTTTCGCAAGCTCCACCTGATCGAGCCGCGCACCCGGCGGAAGGTCTCCGCTCAGGATCAACTGCCGGATTTCCGCGGTCGCGTAATCCGCCGTACTTTTGAACCGGACCTGTCGCATGGGTGGGATTCGGGCTCCTCGCAGGCAGCGTTCAATACTCGAAGCGCAAAAAGCAAGCCCTTCGCGCCATGAGGCGCTAAAGCCGCTTGACTCTGCTTGCCGGTGCCCGGTTTATCATCCCCACGGCTCATGCAATGAAGATTCTTCCTCTCCTCCCGCAGTCTTTTCCGGTTATTCGCGACGGCGCTTCCGTGCCGGCGGCGCTGAAGCGCAGCTATGTCGCGATCGGGAATTTCGATGGCGTTCATCGCGGGCACAAGGCGGTGATTGAGGCTGCGCGCGTGCAGCAGCTCATGATTCCGGAGAAGTCCCGGACGCTCGCGTTGACGTTCGAGCCGCATCCGCAGACCTTTTTCCGGCCCGAGACGCCGGTATTTCGCATCACGCCGGAAACGGAGAAACTGCGCCTGCTTGCGGGAAGCGGTCTCGTCGACGGCGCCGTCGTACTCGAGTTCAATCGCGCGCTAGCAACGCTTACGGCGGAAGAGTTCATCTCCAGCATTCTTGTGAACTGGCTCGACATTGCCGGGGTCGCGGTCGGTCATGATTTTCATTTCGGCAAACACCGGCAGGGCACGCCGGAATTTCTCGCCGATGCAGGCAAGCGTCATGGCTTCGAGGTCGAAATCGTGGCGCCGCTGAACGATGACGGCAGACCGGTCTCGTCGGGGCGGATTCGTGAAGCGCTGATCGCAGGCGATATCGCCGCCGCGAACGAGCTCCTCGACCACTCTTGGTTCGTCGCGGGAGAAGTGATCCACGGCGAGAAGCGTGGCCGCGAGCTTGGCTTTCCGACCGCGAACATCCGGCTCGATCCCTCCTGCAAACTCAAGCATGCGATTTATGCGGTGCGCGCGCATGTAGGCTGGAAGGTCTATGACGCGGTGGCGAGCTATGGCCGCCGCCCGCAATTCGATAACGGTGCGCCCTTGCTCGAAACATTCCTGTTCGATTTCTCAGGCGATCTTTACGGGCAGGAAATCACGATCGAATTCGTGGGCTTCATCCGCGAGGAGGCCAAATTCGACAGCCTCGATGCGCTGGTTGCCCGGATGAACCGCGACGGCGACGAGGCGCGGGCGCTGTTGCGCAAAGTCTAGCGCGGCATCCTTCTCGCCTTTCCCCGGCGGGGCGGGAACGAGTGGGGGACGTCATGCTGGAATCCCTTTGCTGCCGCTGCTAGAAGGCAGCCAAATTTCGCGAGATTTCAGGACGATGGCCAAAGATAAGAAGGACGGTCCCGATTATTCGGAGACGCTGTTCCTGCCCCAGACCGACTTTCCGATGCGCGCCGGCTTGCCCCAGAAGGAGCCGGAAATTCTGGCGCGCTGGCAGAAGATCGGCCTCTATGAACGCCTGCGCGAGAAGGCCAAGGGCCGCGAGAAATTCATTCTCCACGACGGTCCGCCTTATGCGAACGGCAACATCCATATCGGCCACGCGCTGAACAAGATTCTGAAGGACCTCGTCACCCGCACGCACCAGATGCTCGGCTATGACTCCAATTACGTGCCGGGCTGGGACTGCCATGGTCTGCCGATCGAATGGAAGATCGAGGAGCAGTACCGCGCCAAGGGGCAGGACAAGGACCAGGTCGAGATCAACGAATTCCGCAAGCAGTGCCGCGAATTCGCGCAGCACTGGATCGACGTGCAGCGCGAGGAGTTCAAGCGTCTCGGCGTCGAAGGCGATTGGAAACATCCCTACACGACCATGAGCTTCGACGCGGAAGCGACGATTGCGCGCGAGCTGATGAAGTTCGCGGCGAACGGCACGCTCTATCGCGGCTCAAAGCCCGTGATGTGGTCGGTGGTGGAGAAGACCGCGCTCGCGGAAGCCGAGGTCGAGTACGAGGAGTTCACCTCGGATACGATCTGGGTGAAGTTTCCGACGCCGACCGGCGAGAGCGTTGTCATCTGGACGACGACACCCTGGACCATTCCCGGCAATCGCGCTGTCAGTTATTCATCGCGCATCCAGTACGGAGTCTATGAAGTCACCTCCGCACCCGCCGACAACTGGGCAAAGACCGGTGACAAGCTGATCCTCGCGGACAAGCTCGCGGAAGCCGTGATGAAGTCCGCGCGCGTCGAGAGCTTCAAGCGTCTCGGCGACGCCGATCCGAAATCGGTCAAATCGCTCGCCCATCCGCTGCGTGGCAAAGGCTACGACTTCGAAGTGCCGCTGCTCGATGGCGATCACGTCACCGACGAAGACGGCACCGGCTTCGTGCACACCGCACCCGGCCATGGCCGCGAAGACTTCGACATCTGGATGGCGAACGGCAAGGAACTTGCCGCGCGCGGGATCGATACGCACATTCCCTTCACGGTCGGCCCCGACGGCGTATTGACGAAAGAAGCGCCGGGCTTCGAAGGCAAACGCGTCATCGACGACAAGGGCAACAAGGGCGACGCCAACGATGCCGTCATCAAGGCGCTCGCGGATGCGAGTGCGCTGATCGCGCGCGGACGCCTCAAGCATCAGTATCCGCATTCCTGGCGCTCGAAGAAGCCGGTGATCTATCGCAACACGCCGCAATGGTTCATCGCGATGGATAAGCCGA
>CAUJKG010000073.1 GCA_963205465.1 Pseudomonadota bacterium
GCTCGGAGGGACGGCGCAGGTCTGGGCGCAGGGGCACTCTCGCAGGGCTACGCTGCGGCTCCGGCGCTGCGGTGCGAACGGCGCGCGGTGTTACGGGCTCAGGCTGAGACTGAGACTGCGGCTCCTGCATCGCAGGGCGTGCTGGACGAGGCACGCGCGCAGGTGCGGGCGCGGCTTCGAGTTCCGGTTCCTGAACCGCAGCCGGCGCAGGCGCCGGAGTCCTAGGCGCTGCCGCGCGCGGCAAGGGCCGCGGCGTTCCCGCCACGAGTTCGTCGTTCAGGGAATTCTTCGGTGCTGCGGCATCATAAATCGCGTCTTCCAGACGATCGCTCATGTCGCGCAAGGCGCGCAGAACCAGCCCGAGCGCCGTTATGACGAGGCCGCCGGCAAAAATGCTGGCGCCGGCCTGCAAAAGATCGCTCCCGAGGCCCAGCCCCGCGGAACGGTCAGGCAATCCGGCAAAGGCAACCAGCAAACCCAATACCGCCAGTACGATACCGCCCAAGGTCAGGGTTGTTGGCATGGGAAGAGAGCTCCTTCAGCGGAAATAACTTGCGAGGTGCAAGGAAACCAGCTTTAGCCGCAAGGGGTTAATTCATCCTACCCAAAGACGGCTTTTCGGCGAAAGCCGGGGCAACGGCTTCGGAACTTACAAGGTTGTCCCGTCTGCCGCTCCCCGGCTATCTAGTCCGTGAGAACAAAGGAGAATTCGGATGACCTTCAAACTTCCAGACCTTCCTTACGCACATGACGCGCTTGCGCCTTACATGTCGAAGGAGACGCTCGAATACCACCACGACAAGCACCATCTCGCCTACGTCAACAACGGCAACAATGCGCTCAAGGGCAGCGATCTGGAGGGCAAGAGCCTCGAAGAGATCGTGAAGGCGTCGTTCGGCAAGAACCCGGCGATCTTCAACAACGCGGGCCAGCACTACAATCACCTCCACTTCTGGAAGTGGATGAAGCCGAATGGCGGCGGCAAGATCCCGGGCGAACTCGAAAAGAAGATCATCGCGGACCTCGGTTCGGTCGACAAAATGAAGGAAGAATTCATCGCCGCCGGCACCGGCCAGTTCGGCTCGGGCTGGGCCTGGCTTGCGGTCAAGGACGGCAAGATCGCCGTGAGCAAGACCCCCAACGGCGAGAGCCCGCTGGTCCATGGCGGCAAGCCGATCCTGGGCTGCGACGTGTGGGAGCACTCCTACTACATCGACTATCGCAACCGCCGCCCGGACTATCTCAAGGCTTTCGTCGAGAACCTGGTGAACTGGGAATACGTGGCGGAGATGTATGCCGACGCCATAAAAGGCGCGTAACCGGTCCGGCTGAGGTACCGAAAGGTAAGTACCCCGGCCGGCTTTCATCAGAAATTCATCTGCAATCGCTAAGGCTTGCCGTGCTGCACCGCACGGCAAGCCTCTTGTTTTTGTCCTGGCGATTTGCACCAATCCTGCCGTAATCGCCTACTATCTAGGCGACGGACGCGTAGCCGGCCGTCCGTTCCGAACAAGGGTTCCGCCCCGGCGCGAACCGAGCGACCCACTCTCCAGACATGCGTTTCGCCATCATGAACCAGCGGGTGCAGGCCGCGCCGGCCGACCTGTTTGCGCTCGCCACCCTCGCCGCCGTGAGTATCGTTGCGGCATTCACCTTCCGCGATTACGGCCTGGGGTGGGACGACTACGCCCATTCGCATTACGGCGAACTGCTTTACGCCTATTACGCCTCCGGCTTTACCGACACGCGGGCATTCTCGTTCTCGAACCTGTTCTATTACGGCGGTGGCTTCGACCTTGCTGCCTCGATCCTCGACCGTTTCACGACGACCGATCTTTTCGAGTCGCGACGCCTGATGGGCGCGATCGTCGGCGTCCTTGGGCTCGTGGTGGTATGGCGTCTGGCCCGGCGTGTCGGCGGCCCGGTAGCGGGTGCGGCAGCCGTCGTGCTGCTGGCGATCACGCCGCTCTATTACGGACACATGTTCATCAACGCGAAGGATATTCCTTTCGCGATCGCGATGGCGTTCCTGCTCTACACGCTGGTGCGCGCATTCGAGGAATATCCGCGCGCCTCCCCGGCCACCATCGTGCTGTTCGGCGTTGCGCTGGGGCTGCTGATCGGCACGCGCGTGATCGGCGGCATTGCCGTGTTGTTCGCGGGCACGGCACTCCTCGTTTACCTGCTTGCGGAAGTAAGAACGCTCGGGTTTCGTACCGCTTTCATGCGCGCGGCAACCCTGGTCGGGCGTCTCGCGCTCGCCTTGCCGCTCGCTTATGTCGTGATGGCGATCGTCTGGCCCTATGCCATCCAGTCGCCGCTCAATCCGTTCAAGGCGATCGCCTATTTTTCCAACTTCTGGGAAAAACCCTGGCGCGAACTCTATGACGGCATGACCATCATGATTCCGGAGATGCCGCGCAGCTATCTGCCCAAGCTCTGCGTGTTGAAAATTCCGGAAATCGTCGGCGCACTGGCCATCGCCGCCATGGCAGGATCGATCGTCATGATCGTGCGCGGGACCGGCACGCCGGCGAAGCGAGCGTCGCTCGCGCTTCTGGTCGCGGCCGCTGTCATTCCGGTGCTGCTGGTCGTGCTGACGCGTCCGGTGCTTTACAACGGCATTCGCCATTTCCTCTTCGTGGTGCCGCCAATGGCCGTGCTCGCGGGCGTTGCGGTTGCTTATATCCTCGAGAAGCTGGACAGCTATCGCCGCTCCGTGGCGGTCGCGGGCACCGCCGCGCTCGCGCTTGCCGTCAGCGTCACGATTGTCGATATGGTGCGCATCCACCCTTATCAGTACGCGCTGTTCAACCAGATGGCAGGCGGCGTGCGCGGGGCTTCGGACCGCTACATGCTCGATTACTGGGCGCTCGGATTCAAGGAAGCCTCCGAAACGCTGCTCGAGAAGATCAAGGAGCAGCAGCTCGTGAAGCCCGCCAACCGGAAATGGAAGGTCGCGGTATGCGGCCCCGCGGCCGTGGTCGAACTCGAGCTCGGCAACGACTTCGTCGCGACGAACGACGCCAAAGGCGCCGATTTCGCAGTTTCACTCGGCACGTTCTACTGCGCCGAACTCTTCGCGCCGATCATCAATGAAGTCCGCCGCGACGGTGTGGTCTTCGCGCGCGTTTACGACATTCGCCGCCTCAACTTCGAAACCACCTACATTCCCGCGCCGGCAGAAAATCCGGCGCCGCAGACCAATTCGGCGATCCATACCTTCTGGCAGTAGAACGCGGGCCGTCGTAACCGCGTTCTAGGACCGCAGCGCGTCGAGGATGCGCGCCCAGCTTCGCGCGCCTTTGTGAAACGACGAGAGATTGTATTTCTCGTTGGGCGAATGAATACGGTCGTCGTCGACACCGAAGCCGATCAAGAGCGAATCCATGCCAAGGTCGCGCCGGAAATTCCCGACGATCGGGATCGAGCCGCCCGAGCCTTTCAGCACCGCGGGCTTTCCCCATTCGGCGGCAAGCGCATCGCGCGCCTTCTTCAGGTATGGCGAGTCGAGCGGCAGCTGCAGCGCCGGGCTCCCACCATGCGAAAGAAACTCGGCGCGGCAATCCGGCGGAAGCTGCGCCTGCACGAAAGCGCGGAACGAATCCCGGATCGCTTCCGGGTTCTGCTTCCCGACGAGGCGGAACGAGAACTTGGCGGAAGCCTGCGCCGGGATCACCGTCTTCGAGCCGGTGCCGGTATAGCCGCCGATGATACCGTTCACGTCGCAGGTCGGGCGCGACCAGATCTGCTCCAGCACATGGCGGCCGGTTTCGCCCGCCGGTTTCTTCAAGCCGAGTTCGCCGAGAAACTTGCGCTCGCTGAAATCGAGCGACTGCCATTGCGCCTTGATCTCGGGATCAAGCTCGC
>CAUJKG010000074.1 GCA_963205465.1 Pseudomonadota bacterium
GCCCCCGAACCAGCGCGGATTCCGATGACGCTAATCGACCATCACGTGGATACGATCAAGGCGATCGTGCGCGAAGAAGTGCTCAGTCCGGTGAATCCGTATGGGATGGAGATTGCCGAACAGCTTTCGATTCTGGTCGAAAAATATCTCGCCGAAGAGATGAAAGAAGGCTACGCCGAAATCGCCGGCGACGCCGCCCCGCGCCTGCGGGTCAAAACCAACGTTTAGAAAACCGGATTACGCCGCAGCGACCAGATCGGCCGTAAAGTGCCGGGCTTCGTCGCGCGCGGCCTCGGTCGCGAACCGGCGCAACAAGGCATAGAGCTCGTCCAGTTCGCCTACGGATTCGGGCGCATAACGCGCAATCACCTGCTCGACCATCGAGCGGCCGAGTGCGGTGTAACCGCGCGTGCCCGCAAATCCCATCTCCTGCACGACCTCGATCGCCGCACGGAACGCGCTATAGGCGCCTTGCGGCAATCCCGCGCGCTCGAACAAGGCGCGGAAGCCATGCCCCGAGCGATCTCCAAGCACGGACGAGATGCGGTTCGGCGACAGGCCGGAAAGTTCGGCGAGCGCATCGATCAGAAAATGCAGATTGCCCGACAGGAGCGCGCGCAACAATAAGGCGCCGGTCAATTGTCCGGTCAGCGCCAGGTGACGCACGAGGGCAGCGACCTGCTCTGGAGTCTGTCCCGCGGCGATCGCCACCGTCGCGCGGTCGCAGGCTTCCCGCGCCACCGACTTTGCGCGATCTTCCGGCAACCATTCGCGATGCGTGACGAAGCGGGCAAGCGTATCGGCGAGCGTGGAAACCAGCGCTTGTCTGGTTTCGGTCGGAAGATCTTCGCGCGCAAGCAGCGAGTCGCGGACGGCGGCGAGATGCCCATGACGTTCGGCAATACGGGCGAGTCCCGCGCCGGTCATATCGGCACCGGGGTTTTCGATCAAAAGCAGACAGGCTGCGGCATGTCCGACTTCCGCAACTGCCGCGGCAACTGCGCGGGACAACGCCACGCGCGAAGCGACGGCAAGTTGCAGCCGTTCTTTGCCGCTGGCCGCGAGATCGACCAGTTCGACGTCGAGCAGCACAGGCGAGCGCTCGATCACGATTTCCGCGATATCGATCTGGTCCTGAGTCAGGCCGAGGATCACCGAACGCGGTGCGTCTTCGCTATTGGCCAGCACGTCCGCCAAGGCGCGGCGCACGAGCACCGAGGGATCGTCGAGCAGCACCGTCATCGCCGCTTCCGCAGCCATGCGATCTCCGCTTGCAAGATCGGAATAGAGATAAGCGCGGGCCAGCGCACTCGTCGCATCGGCTCGTTCACCGGGCGGCGCTGTCTGGATCCACTTCAGAAACTGGCGAACGATCATCGCCTACCCCGCGCATTTCGAACCATTGCCAGGTAAGCCTAGGGTGCCTGCGCTTAATAAAGCGTTCACCGTGTCTCTTCAGGTTTCGTTAAGGAATGAAGCCGCTCAGGAAGTGCGGCGCAGGAACGGGTTCACCCCGCCCCACAACGAACGGACATCCTGCGAAATCGGTGAGTCCGGGGTCGGCACCTGATTTTGAAACAACCCGCGAAAGATCGGGCCATCGTTCGGGCGTTGCGGATCGTTGTAGGAAAGCGTCGAAACGGTTTGCGTCTGTGCGGCAGGCAGCACGGCCTGCGCGGTAATCACGGGAGTCGTGGAAGTCACCGCCGCAGGTGCTTGTGCGAGCGCCGTAGGAGCCACACTGCGCACAGGCTGCGTTTCCAGCGTCTGCGTCCGCCATGGCGAGAACAGCGAAGCGATCCGCGAGAGCAGATTTGGAATCGGCGAGTTGTCTTCGCTCACCGCAGGCGGATTGGTGATCTGCAGATTGGCGACGGCGGTTGCCGGCGCAACGTTCCGGATATTGTCGTGTTTGGAGACGAGCACCCGATAGGTCTCATCGATGCTACGCGCGCCATTGGCCCCGTAGAAGATCGAGCGATTGGCGCGGGCCGCATCGGGGAAAGCCGCGGCGGCGGAGGCCGCCGGATTGGTCGCGCGCAACGATAAAAAGCGCCTGGCACCGTTCGCGCCGAGAAAATGCGCGATATAGAGCTCGCCCGCCGAAGGGTCGCGGCCCAATACGTCGCGGATCGCGGCGGCGTTTTTCTTCGAGAATGCCGCAGCCATGGTCGACGCGATTTCCGGATTCTCGCGCAGCTTCAGAATGTCCGCGCGCGCCTGCGGATCGCGGACGAAATAGTGGCCGTTCGCGGTGCGCTCGATCTGGTTCGCCTGCGCCTGCAAACCGAAGGCCGGGCCATCCTCCTTGACGGTCTGGAGCCAGGTCGAATCGATGAACTGAAACAGCCCG
Organism: Pseudomonadota bacterium; assembly: GCA_963205465.1. GTDB lineage: Bacteria > Pseudomonadota > Alphaproteobacteria > Rhizobiales > Xanthobacteraceae. Next base: position 2,354 of record CAUJKG010000074.1, read on the forward strand.
ACCGCCGATGAGGTCTGCGCCGCCGCCTTCGGGTTCAGCGCGGATTCGCGATAGGCCGTCTTCATGAGATAGTCGAAGCTGATGCCGGTCTGCTGGCTCGCGCTGCGGATTGCAGCGGTAATCCGCTCACCCGTGTTCAGTAGCGAGTCGAGAAACATGACCTGGCGTCCCCGAGCATGATCCCGAAAGTGCGAAGCGGTTTTCGGAAAAGATCATGCTCAATCAAACAGATAACGACGGGTCTGACTCCATGCAGTTGAAGCAGACTCTAAGGTCCCGGCCGCTGCCCCTTAGCCGCGGAAAGACCCGCTTGAACCTTGGCTTCTTATGGTAAACGGAACCTTAACGACGATTCCGGGAGAAAAACGATGGTCAGCGAAGCGTCCCGCCACCCTCGCGGCGGCCTCTATTTCGAGGATTTTCAGGCGGGCGCCATGATCGAGCATCGCCTCCGGCGCACGGTCACGCAGATGGACAACATGCTGTTCTCGAACATGACGCTGAACCCGCAGCCGCTCCATATCGACCGCGATTTCTGCGAAAAGGAAACCCAGTGGGGTCAGCCCCTGATGAATTCCCTTTTCACGCTGGGGCTGATGATCGGCATTTCCGTGAACGACACCACCGTCGGCACCACCATCGGCAATCTCGGCATGACCGACGTGAAATTCCCGCATCCGCTGTTCGAAGGCGACACCATACACTGCACGACCGAAGTGCTCGGCAAGCGCGAGTCGAAGTCGCGGCCGGACGCCGGCATCGTCGACTTCCACCACCGCGCCTATAATCAGGACGGCAAGCTCGTCGCCGAATGCAAGCGGCAGGCTTTCATGCTCAAGCGAAAGATCAACGTCTGATGCGTTCACTGCTTTTCGTTCCGGGCGACTCGCCCCGTAAGCTCGATAAAGGCATAGCCAGCGGCGCCGACGCGTTGCTGCTCGATCTCGAAGACGCCGTCGCGCCGGATAACAAGCCGAAGGCACGTGAGGTCGTACGCGAATATCTCGCCGCGCATATAGGAAAACCCGAACGCCCCCGCCTCTTCGTCCGCGTGAACGCGCTCGACACTGGCATGACCGACGACGATCTCGATGTCGTCATGCCGGCGCGACCGGACGGCATACTCTTTCCGAAGAGCCAGCATGGCGGCGATGTCATTCATCTCGACGCCAAGATCACGGCACGCGAAGCGCTTTACGACATCCACGAAGGAGCGACGCGAATTCTGGTCATCGCCACCGAAAGCGCGCAGGCGATGTTCGGGCTGCAAAATTATCGCGGCGCGAGCAAGCGCCTCGACGGCATGACCTGGGGCGCGGAAGATCTCTCCGCCGATCTCGGCGCCGAAACCAATCGCAACGAGCGCGGCGACTATACCGATCCCTATCGCCTCGCCCGCGCACAATGCCTGATCGCGGCGGTCGCCGCCGAAGTAGCGCCGATCGATTCCATCTATCCAAATTTCCGGGACGCGGAAGGCCTGAAGCGCGAAGCGCTGGAAGGCCGCCGCGACGGCTTCATCGGCAAGATGGCGATCCACCCGGATCAGGTGCCGGTCATCAACGAGATTTACACGCCAAATGCAGACTCAATCGCGAAGGCCGAACGCCTCATCGATGCCTTCAAGGCCGCGGGAAATGCCGGGGTCATCTCGCTCGACGGACAGATGTACGACCAGCCGCATCTGAAGCGCGCGCAACGATTGCTTGCGCGCGTGAAGAAGTAATCAACGCTTCTTTTCGTCGGGCCGCGTCATCTGGAATAGCTCGGTCACGACCGAATAGTCGCGATAGCCGAGCCGCGCGATCGTCTTCATGGCAGTCACGTCGAGCATGCCATTCCTGACATATTGCTCGTCGAAGTGAATACCGACGACCTCGCCGAACACGACATAATTGTCGCGCGGGCCGCCGTCCGCTCCTTTCATGCGAACGATATCGGTCGCCTTGCATTCGAGCGCACACGGACTTTCCGCGACACGCGGCGGCTTGACGAGCTTCGAAGCCACTGGCGTCAATGCCGCAAGCTCGAAATCGTTCACACCGCGCGCCACGCTTTGCGAGGTCCGGTTCATTGCTTCGCGCAAATCCCAGGTCGCGAGATTGCAGACGAACTCCATCGTCTCGCTGATATTCGCAACCGAGTCCTTGAAGCCTTCGCTCGAAAACATCACCATCGGCGGAAACGTCGCGACCCCGTTGAAGAAGCTGTAGGGGGCGAGATTGACGTTGCCGCTTTTGTCGACCGAACTGATCCATCCGATCGGACGCGGCGCCACGATCGCCTTGAACGGATCGTGCGGCAATCCATGATTGCGCTTCGTGGGCTCGTAGAACATCTAGAGCTTGCTCACGAGTTGCGAGAGGTCGGGACGCCGGCGCTGAAAGACGTCGCCTTTCGGCGTGCCGAGGTGAATGAAGCCGACGATCTGCTCATTATCCCCAAGCCCGAACAGCTCCTTGCTCGACTTGTCGAACGCCACCCAGCCGGTGAGCCAGTTGGCGCCGAAGCCCATCGCATGCGCCGCATTCAACAGATTCATGCAGACCGCGCCCGCGGAAAGCAGTTGCTCGATCTCGGGCACCTTCGGATTCGGCGCAATCTTGCTCACGACCGTCACGATCAGCGGACTGTCCGTGAAGCGAAGCCGCGGCTTGTCCACCTCGGCTTCCGTCGCGTTCGGATTGCCGCGGCGAAAGTTGGCGACCAGTTTCTCGACCAGCGCCGCGCGCGTTTCTTTCGGATGCACGATGAAGCGCCACGGCATCATCATGCCGTGATCGGGCACGCGCGTGGCAATCGTAAGAATCTCGTGCAGTTGCTCCTCGCTTGGCGCGGGAGCCACGAGGTCCTGGGCCTTGGGGGACGAGCGGGTTTTCAGGAGTTCTAAAGCGTTGGACATGTTGGCCTTTGTCTCGAAAAAGCCCGGGACCGGTAGCATGGAGAGAAGCACTATCCAACGACCGCCGGGCAAGGCAGACCCTCCCGGCTTGCAATCAGGGGCTTCAGGGCTAAAAGAAACCGGCCATGGCGCGCTTTTTCAGCTTTCGCGGTCCATTTCTGGCCGTTCTGGTGCTGCTCCTGAGCGCAGGAAGCGGCAGCGCGCAGTGGTTCCCGTTTCAGGGGCCGAATCCCCGGCCCACGCCACCGGCCGACATTCCCAACGTCCCGGCTCCAAAAGCCGCTCCGCAATCGCTGCAACCACCGCCGCCACCGCCGCAACATCAACCTCCGCCACAGCAACAGGTGCAGCCCGCACCCGTGGCGCGGCCCACGCCCGCGGCGAAAGAAGCGCCCCCGCCGGTCAACGCGCCGCTTCGCTTCACGCTCCATCTTGCCGCGCGATATTCGCCGGACGGCCCGGCGGTGAACCGCGCGCTTCACTGGCGCGTATTCACCGAACGCCCGGGCACCGATCAGCCGCTGACGCTCATCACCGAATCGAAAGAGAACTCACCCACGTTTCAGCTCGCACCCGGCCGCTATGTGGTGCATGTCGCCTATGGCCTCGCGAGTTTCGCGCAGCGCGTAAACGTCACCGAGAACATGCGCGAAACGCTGATCGTCAATGCAGGCGGCTTGCGTCTTCATGGCCGCGTGGGTGACGCCGTGATCGCGCAGCAGAAACTCCGCTTCGACGTCTACGAAGGCAACTTCCTGCAACGCACGGCAGGCGAAGGCCAGAAGAACCGCACGACGCGCAGCGAACGCCCTCCCGTCATTCGCGGTGTACTGCCCGGCGATGTCGTGCTCCTGCCCGCGGGCACCTATTACGTGCAATCGACTTACGGCGAAGGCAATTCGACCATTACCGCCGATGTTCGCATCGAAGCGGGCCGCCTCACCGATGCCACCGTGCATCATCGCGCGGCGCAGATCACCTTGCGCCTCGTGCATGCGACCGGCGGCGAAGCCCTCGCCAATACGTCATGGTCCGTGCTGACGCCCGGCGGCGATGCCATCAAGGAATTCATCGGCGCGTTTCCCTCGATCGTGTTGGCGGACGGCGAATATGTCGCCGTAGCCCGCCACGACGGGCAAACTTATCAGGCGAATTTCAAGGTCGTCGCCGGTCAGGATCGCGAAGTCGAAGTGCTCGCACGCGGCGAGAACCGGGCACAGACGCAGAACTGACGGACTACTTCTCAGATTTGTCATTCCGGACGCGGGTTAGCGCGATCCGGAATGACAGATGACTAAGCCGCTTCGTCCCGCTCCCGCTTCAGATCCGGCGGCGTTGCTTCGGCAACCAGTGCGGCAAGGGCTGCATCAAGCGGCATCGAAGTCTGCTGCTGCGAGCCGAGACGCCGGATCGAAACCGTGCGCTCTTCCGCTTCCTTCTTGCCGACCACAAGCAGCACCGGAATCTTCGCCAGCGAATGCTCGCGCACCTTGTAGTTGATCTTCTCGTTCCGAAGATCGACTTCCGCACGCAGGCCGAGCCGGAACGCCGCCTTCTGCACCTCGCTCGCGTAAGCATCGGCATCCGAAGTGATCGTGCAAACCTTGATCTGCAGCGGCGAGAGCCACAGCGGAAAATGCCCGGTGTGATGTTCGATCAGAATGCCCGTGAAGCGCTCGAGCGAACCGCAGATCGCGCGATGAACCATGACGGGCGCCTTCTTGCTGCCGTCCGCATCGATATAGAACGCGCCGAAACGCTCCGGCAGGTTGAAGTCCACCTGCGTCGTTCCGCATTGCCAGTCGCGCCCGATGGCGTCGCGCAGCACGTATTCGAACTTAGGGCCGTAGAACGCACCCTCACCCGGATTGATCGCGGTCTTGATGCGCCCGCCTGAAGCGGCGGCGATCTGTTCCAGCACTTTCGTCATCACCGCTTCGGCGTGATCCCACGCGGCATCGGTGCCGACGCGCTTTTCGGGGCGCGTCGAGAGCTTCACCGTCAGCTCGCCGGTGAAGCCGAAGTCGTCATAGGTGGACAGGATCAGATCGTTGATCTTGAGGCACTCGTCCGCAAGCTGCTCTTCGGTGCAGAACACATGCGCATCGTCCTGCGTGAAGCCGCGCACGCGCAGGAGACCGTGCATGGCGCCCGACGGCTCGTAACGATGCACGATACCGAACTCGGCCATGCGGATCGGCAGATCGCGATAGCTCTTCAACCCATGCTTGAAAATCTGCACGTGTCCCGGACAGTTCATCGGCTTCAACACGAAGAAGCGCTTGTCTTCCGCTTCGTCTCCGGCCGACTGCGCTGCGAACATGTTCTCGCGATACCACTCCCAGTGGCCAGAGGTTTCCCAGAGCACCTTGTCAAGGAGTTGCGGGGCGTTCACTTCCTCGTAGCTGCCGCGCAGACGGCGGCGCATATAGGACACCACCGACTGGAACAGCGACCAGCCCTTCGCGTGCCAGAACACCACGCCCGGCCCCTCTTCCTGGAAATGGAAGAGATCCATCTCCCGGCCGAGCTTGCGGTGATCGCGCTTCTCCGCCTCTTCGAGGCGATGCAGATAGTCGTCGAGTTGCTTTTGGTCGGCCCATGCCGTGCCGTAGATGCGCGTCAGCATCGGCTTCGTGGCGTCGCCGCGCCAGTAAGCGCCTGCAACCTTCATCAGCTTGAAGGCGCTGCCGATCTTGCCGGTCGAGGGCATGTGCGGCCCGCGGCAGAGATCGAACCATTCGCCCTGCTTGTAGATCTTAAGTTCCTGATCGGCCGGAATGCTTTCGACCAGCTCGACCTTGAAGTTCTCGCCTTTGTCTCTGAAAACCTGTTTGGCCTGATCGCGCGTCCAGACTTCCTTGGTGAAAGGTTTGTCGCGCGCGATGATCTCACGCATCTTCTTTTCGATCGCGGCGAAATCTTCCGGCGTAAACGGCTGGTTGCGGAAGAAGTCGTAATAGAAGCCGTTCTCGATCGACGGACCGATCGTCACCTGCGTGCCGGGAAAAAGCTCCTGCACGGCTTCCGCCATCACGTGTGCGGCGTCGTGACGGATCAGTTCGAGTGCGCGCGGATCGTCGCGCGAGATGAACTCGATCTTCGCATCGCGGCGGATCGGATCGGTAAGATCCATGACCTCGCCGTCCAGCGCCATGGCGACCGTGCGCTTGGCGAGCGAAGGCGAAATGCCCTTCGCGATATCGAGACCGGAAATGCCGTTTTGAAATTCGCGGCGTGCGCCGTCGGGAAAGGTCAGCGTGACCATCGTCGTCCTCCTTGCTCACTCCTGCAAACCAGGCAGGTAAGCGATTAGCGCGTGATCCCGAAAAGTGGGTACCGGTTTTCGGATCAGACCACGCGCAGATTAAAAACTTCATTTTGATCTAGCTGGCGGGCTTTGATTCGTGCCGCGCCAGCGCCCATAACGCCACGGCATATACCAGCGCGCGCGCTCCGGTAAAGCATCCGGCACGAAATCCAGACCGGACGTGCCGAGCGGCCCGCAACGGCAGAAGCGCGCGAAGGTCATCCAGCCTCCGGCCCACAGGCCATGCCGGGCCAGCGCCTCGTCGCCATATTCCGAACAGGTCGGCAGATGCCGGCAGCGAAAGCCGATCAGCGGCGAGAGCGTATAGCGATAGCCCTTGATCAGCGCCCGGCCGGCCTGCCGCGGCGCACGCGCGGCGGCATCGAACAGCGCGTCGAGATCCTTAGCCATCACCCGGAAACGGGCTTCAATCCCGGCTCGTATTCGCCATCGACCAGAATGAAGGCCATGCGGCAATTCGCACCCGAGCGGTTGCGCCACGCGTGAACGGTGCCGTTCTGGACCACGACATCGCCTGCCTTCAGATCAACTTCTGTGTCGTCGAGTAACAGCGTCATCGA
>CAUJKG010000075.1 GCA_963205465.1 Pseudomonadota bacterium
ATTTCCGAGATGAAGGCCGACGGACGAACTATTTTGCTGGTCGAGCAGAATGTAGGGCTCGCTTTGAAAGTCTGCGAACGCTTCGTCGCCATCGAGCGCGGAAGGATCGTCTTCGAAGGCAACTCGTCCAATGCGCAGGACCGCGACAAGCTTATGGAGACGATCTCGGTTTAGGATCTCAAGAAGCGAATGCGTTGCCTATCTCTTGCAGGCCACCAACAAAAGAGGAAAGTGGCGCGAGCGATCGCCGCGTTACGCAAGGTTGATCGTATTATTTCTTAAAAAGACGGGCAGAAGTATTTTCTTCCTGAATTCTTGAATGCGGCCACGATGAAATCGTGGAGTAGCGAGTTGCGGCGAAGCATCCGGAGATCTTTGTGCGCAACGAGCCAATAGCTTCGCGTTACGGAGAACTCCGGGATAACTCTTACGAGGTCGCTAAAGGCGCTTGCGGCGTAGTCGTGCAAGATGCCGATTCCCGTGCCGGAACGAACGACTTCCATTTGTGATGTGACGCTCGCACATTCGAATCGGCTACGTGCAATTTTTTCAAGCGGCCCCGCGTAATCGAGCGCGGGACTGTAAAGCAAGTCGGAAACATACGTGACGAGTATTCTTGTCGCCAGTTGTGAGAAATCCTGGACCGGGCCGAATTTTTCGATGTGTTCCCGGGAAGCGTAAGCGCTCAGCGTGTAGTCGGAAAGCTTTATGGCGGTTAATCGGCCCTCGGCGGGGCGGTCGATGGTGATCGCAAGATCGGCCTCACGGCGCGCAAGTGAAAACGTTCGCGGCAGCGGAACCAGTTCAATCTGGAGCGCAGGATGCCTGGTCGCAAGTTCTGCAAGCCGCGTGGCCAGATAATAGGTGCCGAGACCGTCCGGCGCGCCAATCCGGACTGCGCCCGAGATTTCCTCATCGACCTGAGAAAATTCGGACACGGTCTGATTCATGGCGCTTTCCATCGCCTCAGCCGTTTTCAACAACCGCTCGCCCATAGCGGTTAGCGTGACGCCGGTGGTGCTTCGTTCAAACAGTTTTGCGCCGAGGCTTTTTTCGAGCGAGCCAATGCGCCGGCCGACGGTCGCGTGGTCTAAATGCAGATGCTTGCCGGCTGCGAGAAACTGGCCTGCGCGCGCCACGGAGAGGAAAACGCGAACCTGATCCCAGTCCAAGCTTGAACCCCGCTTAGCCGAATTCTGCACATCGCTTCGGCATTCTTTTCTATTGTTACGAGAAATTTTGCAATCCAAAGACGCTGCCTAGGGAGATGCAGGTTTTGGAGCGCTCATCATGATCGACTACGGCCATTTCATCGGCGGCAAGCACCACGCAGGAGCGTCAGGCCGTTATGGCGATGTTTTCCAGCCGCTTGACGGCACGGTTCGTGCACGGGTTGCGCTGGCAAACGCCAAGGAAGTGCAGACCGCAGTCGATTCGGCAAAAGCAGCGCAGCCCGGCTGGGCCGCCACAAATCCGCAGCGCCGCGCCCGCGTGTTGATGAAGTTTCTTCGGCTGGTTGAACAGCATAACGACGAAATGGCCGATATTCTCGCGCGTGAGCACGGCAAGACGATTGCCGATGCGAAGGGTGACATTCTGCGCGGTGTCGAAGTCGTTGAATTCTCGATCGGTGCGCCGCATCTTCTGAAGGGAGAATTCACCGATGGTGCTGGTCCCGGTATCGATCTTTATTCGATGCGCCAGCCGCTTGGCGTTGTTGCCGGCATCACGCCGTTCAATTTTCCTGCGATGATTCCGCTCTGGAAGGCGGGGCCCGCCATCGCCTGCGGAAATGCGTTCATCCTCAAGCCGTCCGAGCGGGCGCCCGGCGTCCCGATGAAGCTGGCGGAGCTGTTTCTGGAAGCAGGGTTGCCTGCCGGCATCTTCAATGTTGTCAACGGCGACAAGGAGGCGGTGGATTCCATCCTCGATCATCAGGATATCAAGGCCATCGGTTTCGTCGGCTCCACGCCGATCGCGAAGTATATTTATTCGCGCGGCACCGCGAGCGGAAAGCGCGTGCATTGCTTCGGCGGAGCCAAGAACCATCTCGTGGTCATGCCTGATGCCGACATGGATCAAGCCGTCAATGCGCTGATGGGAGCGGGATACGGTTCGGCCGGCGAGCGCTGCATGGCGATTTCGGTTGCCGTACCGGTCGGCGAGGGTACCGCCAACGAACTCATGAAGCGTCTGGTCCCAAAAGTTGAACAGTTGAAGATCGGCCCTTCGACCGACAGCACTGCAGATTACGGCCCGCTGGTAACCCGGGCACATCTCGACAAGGTGCTTTCCTATGTCGATCTCGGCGTGAAGGAAGGCGCGAAACTAACGGTCGATGGCCGCGGCTTCAAAATGCAGGGCTACGAGAAAGGCTTCTATCTCGGCGGCTGTCTGTTCGATCACGTGAAGCCGGAGATGCGGATCTACAAGGAAGAAATCTTCGGGCCGGTGCTCTCCGTGGTTCGCGCGGGGAAATATGAAGAAGCGTTGCAGCTTTGCAATGACCACGAGTTCGGCAACGGGGTCTCGATCTTCACGAGAGATGGAGATGCGGCGCGGGATTTTGCGTCGAAAGTGCAGGTCGGCATGGTCGGCATAAATGTGCCGATCCCGGTGCCGCTGGCTTACTACACCTTTGGTGGCTGGAAAGCTTCCGGCTTCGGCGATCTCAACCAGCACGGACCGGACGCATTCCGCTTCTACACCAAGACGAAGACCGTCACCTCGCGTTGGCCTTCAGGCGTAAAAGAGGGTGCGAGCTTCGTGATCCCGACGATGGCGTGAACCGGCGGCAAAGGGTGATGAAAGCATGATCTCTCGGACTGGGCCGAGGGATCATGCACAAACGAAGAGCTGAGGAGGGATGATGGTTCGAAAAAAAAGCGATCCGTTTCGGCGAAAGGAAAACATGTTTACTTCGAGACAACGATCTCGCTCATTACCCCTCTGACGCCGGACATGAATTGCCGCACACCGTCCGCAATGACGAGATCTCGCTCGGTGCCTTCCGGCACAGGCGTGCCGTACACGAATTTGCGGATTGCAATATAGAAAAAGCGCCCATGCAGACCCCAGAACAGTTCGCGCTCGCGGGGCGTGAT
>CAUJKG010000076.1 GCA_963205465.1 Pseudomonadota bacterium
CAGCCGCGCGCGGCCATAGTCGATGCCCTTTTCCCGCGCGAGACGGACGCCGAATGCATCGGTCAGCGGAAAGGACGGCCCCCAGAAAATCGTGGCAACGGCGACGAGCAGAAGCACGGCTGTCGTGTCCGGAAGGAGTGCCATGAGCGCGAATGAGAATGCGGCACCGAAGCCGAGCACGGCGAGAAAGCGCCGTGGCCTGCCGATACGGTCTGAAAGCACGCCTGCGACAGGATTGGCGAACAGCCGGACCGCCATGGGAATCCCGATCGCGATCCCGATCGCCTCAGGCGAAAAGCCCAGTGCAGCAAGGAAAACCGGGAAAAACGGCAGATAGAAACCCGGCGCCACGAACAGCGCCGCGTAGACGGTTGCCAGCATTCCCGAGCCCGCAGCCCAAGACGCAAACCAAGAACTAGTGGGCGCGGAGGCCGACAATGGTTATCTTTCGTAAGTGATTCACGCTCATGGTCTCACGGAATCAGCGCCTTCTACCCGATCCGGACCTGAAATGCCGCTCCCGCCCGCCCATCAGCAGCTCTCCGAACCCGACTACGAAGCGATTGAAGCCGCGGTGAAGGAAACCGCTCGCGGGCGGTGGTTTCTGGACGAATACGCGCAGCGTAATCGCAGCGCCGATACCCGGCTCGTGCTCGATGCGATCCAGCGTCTGCAACGCTCGGTGCTCGGCACCGATATGCTCCCGGCACCGGCACGAGAGGCCCCCGCGCTCGACAAGGAGTTGAGCGAGATCGAGCTGACCGCGGAAAAAACCCGCGCCGCACTCGCCCAGATCGAAACCGCACGCAGGCGCGAGGGCGACCTCGGCAAGGAGCTCGACGACATCATCGGCGCGCAGGCGGAAGCCATTTCCGGAATTCTGTCCGACGCGGAGCGCCTTGAAAAGATTTCGGCAGCGATGCGGGCTGAGGGCCTGTCGCCAAATCTTTGCGACCGCCTCGACGGGCTGTCGGCGCATATCGGCTCGGCCTGTGCATTTCAGGACATGGCCGGCCAGCGCACGCATAAAGTCATGCTTGCTTTGCGTGTGCTGGAAGCGCGCGTCGCGGCACTCGCGAAGCTCTGGCAGGCGGAACCGGCGCCGCAGCCAGCCGTCGTGATCGAGCACGAGGCGGAAAGCATGCCCGCAGCCGACAACAGCGCGGCGATGCCGGAAGAGACCGGCGAATGGCTTTCGTCCGAGCAGGACGAGGACATCGTCTGGGAAGACAAGCCGGTCGCCGTCATGACGCCGGAAACTTCAAGCGTTGTCAGAGCCGATGTTGTGGAAACGAAAACGGCGCCGCTCTTCGCAACGCCGTCTCCAATCTCCACCAAGCGTTCCGCACTCGACAGGCTTACCTTCGACGAACGGCTCGCGCTCTTTACCTGAACGCCGCTATTTCGCGTTCCCGGTACAGAACTCCGTCAGGATACGGCAATCGTTGCCGCCATCGTTGCGGCAGTTGCGCAAAGCGCGCTGCGAACGCTCTTCCTTAGTGAAGCCGGCAACCCAATTGATGATGACGTTTTTGGAGTCTTCGTTGCGGGCGATGGTCACGCAGGCGTTCTGGAAGACGCGCAGCACCTGACAGTTGCGGCTATGCTTGCCGCATTCCTGCACCGCGCGATCCTGCGCGATATCGACCGTCTCGAAATTGCGGGACGAGCCCCACGCGCCGTCGGGCGCAACTGCGAATGCACCGAACTGACCTTGTGCCTGGGCGCCGGATGACGCGCCAAGCACAAAAAGAAATCCGAGAGCGAAGAAAAACTGTTTTATGCCGAAGCGGGCCATGACCTTCCCCATGGGTGTTACATCGGCCGCGAGCCTAGAGGGGCCGCTGGCAAGCTGCAATATCGAACGCGATCAATAGCCGGTGATGGCGCGGGCGAAAGTCTCCGGATCGGTATTACCACCGGAGAGTACGGCAACCGCGACCTTGCCCTTCACGTCGATTTTTCCGGCCAGAATAGCGGCAAGACCGACCGCACCACCCGGCTCGACCACGAGCTTGAGCTCCCGGAACGCGAACGCCATCGCCGCCAGCACTTCCGCATCGCTCGCGGCGACCCCCTCGCCCGAGAGCCGCTTGGTGATCTCGAACGTGAGCAGGCCCGGGTCGGCCGAAAGCAAGGCGTCGCAAATAGAGCCGGTGACCCGCTCGTTCTTTTCGCGCATTCCCGAGCGGAACGAACGGGCGTGATCATCGAACAGTTCGGGCTCGGCGATCACGATCCGCGCCTGCGGATAAAGCGCCTTCACCGCGAGCGAAATTCCTGCCGCAAGGCCCCCGCCCGACGCCGGCATGGTCACGAGATCAGGCGCCAGCGAAAGCGCCTCCAGGTCTTCGGTAATCTCGAAGCCGATCGTGCCCTGCCCTGCGATCACATGAAGATCGTCGAACGGCGGCACGATGACCGCCCCGCGCTCGGCCGCAATCCTGCGGGCAATGGCATCGCGATCTTCGGTGGCGCGATCATAGAGCACGACCTCCGCGCCGTGTCCCTTGGTGCGCTCCTGCTTCAGCTTGGGCGCATCCGCAGGCATCACGATCACCGCGCGAACGCCGGCGAGCTTGGCGGCAAGCGCCACCCCTTGCGCGTGATTGCCCGACGAGAAGGCGACGACACCGCCCGGGCGTTCTTCCGCCGTCAGCCGGGAAATCCGATTATAGGCACCGCGGAACTTGAACGAGCCCGTGCGCTGAAGCATCTCCGGTTTCAGAAAAACCTTGCCGCCGGTCACCTCGTCCAGCGCATCACAGCGCAAAAGCGGGGTGCGCACGGCGACACCGTGGAGCCTGAGAGCTGCGTCCTCGATATCGGCCGGTGTGGGGAGTTTCAGTTCGGAGGTCTTTTGCATGGCGCGCGAAACTATGCGTCCACGCGTCCGCTGTCACGCGGCCTGTTGGGGGTTTTCCCGCAATGCGCCCATGCCGTTGGCGAGGAGCACGTTTCCGAAAAACTGCCGCGCGCTTTCGCGCCAGGAGTATTGCAGCGCATGATTGCGGCATCGCTCGCGCGGAATATGCAGCGCCTCCAGCGCGGCCCGGCGCAGATCGCAATCCAGAACGCCGGCTTTCGATGTCCCGATCACGTCGCGCGGGCCGGCAACCGGAAAAGCAGCGACGGGAACGCCACTCGCGAGCGCCTCGAGTAGAACGACTCCAAACGTATCGGTCAGACTGGGAAATACGAAGACATCGGCGGAAGCAAAATACCGCGCCAGCGCCTCGCCTTCCTGCGCGCCGAGGAAATGCGCCCAGCGATAGCATGCTTCCAGCGAACTGCGCGCGGGACCATCGCCGACGATCAGTTTGGTTCCC
>CAUJKG010000077.1 GCA_963205465.1 Pseudomonadota bacterium
GATGATGCGGCTCGACGTATTCTTGCCGAGATGGATCATCTTGGTGCCGCTATCGACCTGCTGGTAGCCGTTCGAAATCGCGATCGAATAGAACTCGCCCTGCGAATTGTCGCCGCGCAGGATGCAGCTCGGATATTTCCAGGTGATCGCGGAGCCGGTTTCGACCTGCGTCCACGAAATCTTCGAGCCGTTGCCACGGCAGTCGCCGCGCTTGGTCACGAAGTTATAGACGCCGCCTTTGCCTTCGCTGTCGCCGGGATACCAGTTCTGCACGGTCGAATATTTGATCTCGGCGTTGTCGAGCGCCACGAGTTCGACTACGGCCGCATGCAACTGGTTCTCGTCGCGCGACGGCGCCGTGCAGCCCTCGAGATAGCTCACATAAGCGCCTTCATCGGCAATAATGAGCGTGCGCTCGAACTGGCCGGTCTGCTTCTCGTTGATCCGGAAATAGGTCGAAAGCTCCATCGGGCAACGCACGCCCTTCGGCACATAGACGAATGAACCGTCGGAAAACACCGCGGAGTTCAGGGTTGCGAAGAAGTTGTCGGTGACCGGAACAACCGAGCCGAGATATTTCTTCACGAGCTCGGGATGCTCGCGGATCGCCTCCGAGATCGACATGAAGAGGACGCCGGCCTTCTTCAGTTCTTCCTTGAAGGTGGTGACCACCGACACGGAATCGAACACGGCATCAACCGCCACCTTGGAATAAGTACGATTCTCCTCGGCGACGCCGGCGAGAATTTCCTGCTCGCCCAGCGGAATGCCGAGCTTTTTATAGGTCTCGAGAATCTCCGGATCTACTTCGTCGAGCGACTTCGGACCCGCCTGCTTCTTCGGCGCAGCGTAATAATACAGGTCCTGATAGTCGATCTTCCGGTAATGCACGCGCGCCCATTCGGGCTCCTGCATGGTCTTCCAGCGACGGAAGGCGTCGAGACGCCATTGCAGCATCCATTCCGGCTCGCTCTTCTTGGCCGAAATGAAGCGCACGGTGCTCTCGTCGAGCCCCTTCGGCGCTTTCTCGACTTCGATCTTGGTCTCGAAGCCGTACTTGTATTGATCAACATCAATCGACTTGACGCGTTCGACTGTCTCTTTCACCGCAGGCATTCAACATACTCCGCTCGCGAACCGCGCGATTCTTCTTATGCGGCGCGCGCGCCGCGCTTATTAAGGGACGTATAGACCTTCGACCAGACGCGAAGAAACTGTTCAATATCCGCGTCTGTCGTATTCCAGCCGGTGCTCACGCGCATGGCGCAGCGGCCAATTTCCGAATTCACCCCCATCGCCTGCAAGGTCGGCGATGCCGCAGACTTGCCGGACGAACAGGCCGAACCCGCACTGATGGCGATCCCTTCGAGATCGAGCATCATCAGCGCAGTTTCCGCAGCGACTTCGGGGGCTGCGAAGAACGTAGTGTTCGGAAGCCGGGCCGCGCGATCGCCGAAGATCACGGCGTCTTTTGCAATCGCCCGAATGCCTTCTTCTATCCTTGCGCGGAGCGCACCGAGACGAGAACCTTCCGGCGTCAGCGTTTGTCCGGCCTCGGTCGCGGCTGCGCCGAAACCGGCAATCGCGGCGACGCTCTCGGTGCCCTGGCGGCGGCCGCGCTCCTGCCCACCGCCGCGCATGATCGCAGGCATGCGCGTGTCACGATGTGCCGTCACCACCGCGCCGATTCCCTGCGGACCGCCGAGCTTGTGCGACGTAATCGAAAGAATATCCGCGCCGCTCTCGCGCAGGTCGAATGGAATTTTTCCAATGACCTGTACCGCGTCGGAATGCAGGATGCCGTCGGCGGCGTGCACCCGATCGGCAACGGCAGCAAGCGGCTGCAAGACGCCGGTCTCGTTATTCGCCGCCATCACGGAGACGAAGGCACGGCGGCCGGCACTTTTATGTTTCGCGAGGGCTTCTTCGAGGGCCGAAAGTACGATCACGCCGTTCGGATCGACCGGAACGTATTCGATCTGCTCCGGCCTGAAGCCTCCACCCACACGAACTGCCGGATGCTCGACGCCCGAAAGCAGAAGCACGTCGAAGCGCGCAGCCTTACCGGCGAGTTCCAGTTCCGGTGCGAGCGCTGTTGCGTTCGACTCGGTCGCGCCGCTGGTAAAAAAGATCGCCTCCGGTTCGGCACCGATCAGTACCGCGATCTGGTGACGCGCATCCTCGACGATCGCGCGCGCCGCGCGGCCCTCGGTGTGTACCGAAGAGGCGTTCGCGGGCGCCATCATGGCTGCCGCCACCGCTTCCTTGGCCGCCGAACGGGGCAGGCTTGTAGCGTTATAGTCCAGATAAACCCGTGCCATCTCTTGCCATCCGGGGGCGCGAAAAACCTTGCTTTTCGAACCCCGTATTGTTTAAGAGAAAAAGCTCGAAGCGAGGGAACGCGTGGCTATCGATGGCTGGCGCCGCCGAGCGGAATCTCTATTTAGAACTATTCTAAACTAGTCCGGTGGTACTCCTGAGTCAACCAGACCCGGAACCCTGCGCACAGATAGATAAGCGCGACAACGACGGAAAAACACCCTGATGCCCGAAGTCATTTTTACCGGCGAAGAAGGCCGCCTGGAAGGCCGGTTTCATCCCGGCCGCAGCCGCACGAGCCCGATTGCCATCATCCTGCACCCGCACCCGCAGTTCGGCGGCACGATGAACAATCCGGTCGTCTATCAGCTCTATTACGCCTTCGCGAACCGCGGCTTCTCGGTGTTGCGCTTCAACTTCCGCGGCGTCGGCCGTAGCCAGGGCACCTTCGATCACGGCCAGGGCGAGCTTTCCGACGCGGCCGCGGCCCTCGACTGGGTGCAGAGCGCGCATCCCGAGGCCCGGGCCTGCTGGATCGCCGGATTTTCCTTCGGCGCATGGATCGGCATGCAGTTGCTCATGCGCCGCCCCGAAGTCGAGGGCTTTCTCTCGATCGCGGCGCCGGCGAGCCTTTACGACTTCTCGTTTCTCGCGCCCTGCCCGTCGTCGGGCCTTTTCGTCCATGGCGACAAGGATGCCGTGGTTCCGGTTTCTTCGGTCGGCACGCTGGTCGAAAAGCTGAAGACGCAAAAAGGCATCGTGATCGAGCAGAACATTCTGAAGGGCGCCAACCATTTCTTCGACGGCAAGATCGAAGATCTGATGGCCATCGTGAACGAATATCTCGACCGGCGTCTGCCGAACGAGCGGATCACGACGGCTGCGTAACAGGAATCGAAATTCTTAATCTTCAGCATGGCCGGGCTTGTCCCGGCCATGTGCGTTTTAGCCTTTAAGGACTTACGAGAACCCCGCCGGTCATCGGTGTCGGCACGCCTGTCGTTTTCGGAAAGGAAAGCGCCAATCCTTGCAACGAACGCACGGCAAGAAAAGCAAAGCCCTGCGCCTCGATCGCGCTCGAGCGCCAGCCGACCTCTTCCGCTGTCTGCACCTTCGCCGGGGCAAGCTTCTCGCGGAGCATCTTCACCAGCGTGAGATTCCGTGCGCCACCACCGGCAATGATCCAGCGCTTCGGCTCCTTCGGAAAATGCTGCTTCGAAAGCACGATTGAAGACACGATGATACCCGCGGCAGTGGCAAGCGCATCGGGTAAGGACAATGTGTTCAGATCGAAGCGGGCGAAATCGGCGCGATCGAGCGACTTCGGGGGCGGCAGTTTGAAGAACGAATGTTGGAGTGCGGCCGCGACAAGCGCTTCATCTGCTTTTCCCGCTGCCGCGAGTGCGCCGCCCTCGTCCATCGGCTTGCCGCTCCGGCTCATCATCAACTCGTCCATCGGCGCATTGCCGGGACCGGTATCGAACGCGATCGGCTCTTCCTCTCCGTCGATATAAGTGACGTTCGCCACGCCGCCGATATTGATGACCACCACCGGCCCCGCCTCCGGCGAGCCGCGCAACAACGCGCGATGAAAGACAGGCACCAGCGGCGCGCCCTGTCCTCCGGCTGCCACATCGGCCGCGCGAAAGTCGTATACCACCGGAATATGCAGCCGTTTCGCAAGAAGCGGCCCGTCGCCGATCTGCACGGTCAGCCGCCGCTCGGGACGATGCAAAACCGTCTGCCCGTGAAAGCCCACCACATCCACCTCGTGGTGATGGATTCCAGCCTGCTGGATGAGCGCGTCGATCGCCTTCAGGTGGGTCTCGGTGACGAGCTTTTCCGCCTCGGCGAGCGCCGGCGGCCGGGCCGCCCGGTCGATCAAATCCTGCGCCGCGGTTACGGCACTGCGCAAAATGTGCCGTTCGGTCGGGGTATAGGCGCGGGAAACATATGCGCCGAAGCGCGAAACGGTCTCTCCGTCCGTCTCGATCAGCGCGACATCGACCCCGTCCATGGAGGTGCCGCTCATCGTTCCGATGGCAACCGCCACGAGAATCGCTCCGGTTGAAACCGCCCGGAGACCTGATACACCACCGCGCTATCACTTACATCAGCGCAGCCATGACCGCATACAAATCCGATTTCCTGCACGTCCTTGAATCCCGCGGCTTCATCCATCAGGTCTCGGAGCCGGAGGTCCTCGATCAGCTCGCGCAAAAGGAGCAGATCACGGCCTATATCGGCTACGACTGCACGGCCGCTTCACTCCATGTCGGCCACCTCTTGCCGACCATGATGCTGCGCTGGATGCAGAAGACCGGTCACCGCCCGATCGCGCTGATGGGCGGCGGCACCACGCGCGTCGGCGATCCATCCGGCAAGGACGAGTCGCGCCGCCTGCTCACCGCGGACCAGATCGACGAGAACCTCAAAAGCATCCGGAAAATCTTCACGCGCTTTCTGAAGTTCGGCGACAGCGGCAACGACGCCATCATGGCGAACAACGCCGACTGGCTGAACAATCTCAACTACATCGATTTCCTGCGCGACGTCGGCCGGCACTTCTCCATCAACCGCATGCTTACCTTCGACTCGGTGAAGCTCCGGCTCGAACGGCAGCACGAACTGTCGTTCCTCGAGTTCAACTACATGATCCTGCAGGCCTACGACTTCCTCGAACTGAGCAAGCGCTATGGCTGCCGCCTGCAGATGGGCGGTTCCGACCAGTGGGGCAATATCATCAACGGCATCGACCTCGGCCGCCGGGTCGCGGGCGCGCAACTCTTTGCGCTGACCTCGCCGCTGATCACCACCGCCTCGGGCGCGAAGATGGGCAAGACCGCCGCAGGCGCGGTCTGGCTCGATCCCAATCTGGTCAGCCCCTACGAATACTGGCAGTTCTGGCGCAACACCGAAGACGGCGACGTCGCGCGCTTTCTCAAGCTCTTCACCGAATTGCCGCTCGAAGAGATCGGCAAGCTCGCCGCGCTGCAAGGCTCGGAAATCAACGAGGCGAAAAAGATCCTCGCGACCGAAGCGACCGCCATGGTGCATGGACGCGAGGAAGCCGAGAAAGCCGCTGCGACCGCGCGCACGACCTTCGAGGAAGGGGCGCTCGCCCAGAGCTTGCCCAGCATTGAAGTAAAGAAGAGCGAACTGGAAGCCGGCGTCGGCATTCTCAATGCCAGCGTACAGGCGGGCTTCGTCTCCTCCACGAGCGAGGCGCGCCGTCAGATCAAGGCCGGCGGCATCAAGGTCAATGACGTCACCGTCACCGACGAAAAGAT
>CAUJKG010000078.1 GCA_963205465.1 Pseudomonadota bacterium
ACGTTTTGCGCGAAGGCAGCGCCCGGAAATCCCAAACCGTTGAAAGCAGCGGCCGCAGCAACACCGCCCAGCATGAATTGTCTGCGATCAGTCCCCGTCGTCATCGACTCCTCCCAAATGAATGTCCCACGCGCAGTAATCTTTCTTTCTACGGCGAATAGTTTGATTACGAATTACATCAGTGTCAATCTGCCGGGATGATAAATCCCTCATCACCGGCCGCCCCGGCGGCCCGCGAAAATGCTGCCATTCGTGGCGCAACACTGCAGTGGGACAACAACACTGCCGCAATTTTATTCGCCGCAATGTGAGATTTTGTGCATCTCTCCCGCGCGTAATTTTTTCGATGGATCGCCTGCCTTCGCGCGCCTTGAAATATGCTTCGATATCGAACTATGTTATTTGAAACTAATTGGGGCGCCCATGCTTGATCCTGCCGAACTCCGCAAAACACTCGGCTGTTTTCTCACCGGCGTAACGGTCATCACCACCCAGAACGCCGCCGGCGAGCGGCGGGGCTTCACGGCCAATTCGTTCACCTCCGTCTCGCTGACGCCGCCGCTCGTGCTCGTATGCCTTTCAGAAAAAGCGTCGAGCTTCGAAGCTTTCTCCGAGGCGGATCACTTCGCGGTCAATGTGCTTTCGGAAAATCAGAAGGACATTTCCGCGCTGTTCGCCTCAAAGCAGCAGGACAAATTTGCCTCGTTGACGACATCCACAACCGCCGGCTCTCCCATTCTGGAAGGCACTTCGGCCTGGCTCGCCTGCTCGACCCACCAGAAAGTTGATTGCGGCGACCATATTATCCTGATCGGCAAGGTCGAGGCGCTCGGCAGATCCGATGCAGCACCGCTCGGCTTCTATAGCGGAAACTATTTCACCTTCCGTCAGGAGCGCGAGGCCATCGATGCGTCTCACGAGGCGTCCGGAATTGTGGGCGGGATCTTCGAGAAAGACGGCAATATCTTATTGATCCGGCGCGACGGCACATATTCCTTGCCAACCGGACAAACGCTTGGAGAGAAGAACTTCGAGCCGAAAAGCCTGTTCGAAATTCTGAAGAAAGCCGGCATCGATGTATCGGTCGATTTCGTATTTTCGATCGCTCACGAGGACGGCGACCATCGCGCGGGAGTTTACTATCGCGGCAGGATCACCTCCTTCGCCACCCCGGCCGACAGCGGCTTCGTCCTGGTTCCGATCACGTCGATCCCTTGGGATGCGATCAAGTCGCTGAACCAGCGCACGATGCTGACGCGTTATCTGCGCGAGCGCACCGAATCGCGGTTTGGAATTTACGTCGGTACCGCTGCGGGAGGCGCGATCAAAAGCCTTGCAGTTGGCGCGGCCTGAAACCCGCTATCCGCTTATGAAAGGCGGCACGGCCCGCCCGCCGGACAAAGCCTTGTTTCCATCCGGCCCGGCGATCTTCGGTAGCCGGCGGCCGCACAAACTACATTATCGCTCAGAGTCCCTGGCTTTACTGCAATGCAGTGCCCACCAGCACCCGCCATCCGGCGCTGGCGGCAGGATCAGGGGGTGTTGCGAAAGAGTCTCCGGCATATAAATTCGCTTATCCTACCTGCCGTGATTCCGATAAGTAGTTGCCACGCCCAGCGGCATTACCCGCCATCTTGAATTTGCGATCCAGACCGACAATCCATTTGAAGGCCGAGCTTGTCATGAAGAATACGGACTTTCCGCGCCTCGCCGCCCGCCGGCGAACCCGTAAAGCAGTACCCAAGATCAAGCTCAGCGCGAAAAGCGCCACCGATGCGGCTCCGCGCGAAGCCGTGCCCGCCATCATCGAACAGTGGAAACGCGAACGCCCGGACCTCGATTTCCAGCCGATGCTGGTCTTCGCCACACTTGCGCGAACCTACCTGACGATCACGAAGAGCATCGACGACTTGGTAGCCGAATATGGCCTCGCGCGTGGCATGTTCGATGTCCTTGCGACTTTGCGGCGTTCCGGCACGCCATATTCCCTCACCCCGAAACAGCTGGCCGGTTCACTCCTGCTCAGCGGCGCGGGCATGACGAACCGGCTCGACCGGCTGGAAGAACTCAAGCTCATCGTGCGCAAGCCGCAGGCCGGCGATCGCCGCAGCCTGCAAATCCAGCTCACCGAAAAAGGCTTGTACTTCGTCGACAAGATCCTGCCCGACGTGCTCGCGCTTCAGAGCCAGGCGTCAATGATCGGCGTCCAGAACAGCCAGAAGCTCGTCCACCTGCTGTCGATGATCATTGAGCAAACCGAACAGACGAGCGCGGACGACTAGAAACGAAAGCCGCCGCCCGTCTCAGGCGGCGACGAGCGGTACTTTCGCGGCGTCGTATCCGAACACCCAGTTGGGATCCATCGGCGTACGCAGGAAGCTGTTTTCCCGCGATACCTCCTGCACGCGCTTGACGCGCGGCATGCGGGTCGCTTCGTATGAGGCAATTGCGCTGATTGGATCGTTGGTGGCCTGAAGGCAACGCGCGAGCACAGTCGCGTCCTCAATCGCCATAGCCGCGCCCGATGCCATGTAAGGCGTGGTGGCGTGGCAAGCGTCTCCAAGCAGCACGAGCGGACCGCTGTTCCACGTGTCCATCGGTTCGACTTCGAAAATCGGCCATTTGGTTACTTCGGGAGCCGCGGCGATCACTTCACGCACTTCCGCGTGGAACCCCTCGAATGCGCGAAGCACTTCAGCATTCGTGCAATATTCCCAAGACGCCGAGGAAGTCCATTCCTCTTTCGCGCTGGTCACGAAGTAAATCTCTTCGCGCGACTTCTCGATGTAGTAGATCAGAATATGGCTTTTTGGACCCCACCACTTGGTGCAGTTGCGCACTTCGAGGCCGTTCAGAAGCTTGGCGGGGAAAATTCCGCGATGCGCAATCGCGCCCGTGAAACGCGGCTTCCGGATTCCGATGATCGCTTCGCGGACCTTTGAGTTCACTCCATCTGCGCCGATCACGATGTCGGCTTCGATCTCGCCGCCATCGGAGAGATAAAGATGGGCTTTTCCGCCACTATGCGCGACGCGCTCCACGCGCTTGCCGAACGATATCGAACCGGCCTCCACGCGCTCCAGGATCGAGCGATGCAGATCACCCCGATGAGCGGTCAGATAGGATGCGCCGTACTGCGCGAGGCCTGTGGCACCCAGCGGAAGCTCGAACAGGATTTCGCCGGTATCCCATTTCCGGCTCGTGAAAGCATCAGGATGAATTCCCAAATCCGCCAGCCGCTGCTCGGCGCCGATATATCGCAACACTTTGAGGACGTTCGCCGAGACGTGAATACCGCCTCCGATCCGTTCGAACGCGACAGCCTGCTCGTAAACCCGGGCGTCGAATCCGGCTTGCTGCAGACAGGCCGCTGCCGTGGCACCGCCGAGGCCGGCCCCAACAATTGCAATCTTCATGTCGCGTTTCATCGTCACTACCCTCCCGCCGGAACAACGAACGCCAGCTAGGCCGGCTGCTTCAGCCGCTGCAGCGCGCGCTCCGCATTACCGCGCAAAATGGCATCAATTGACGCGTGGCTCCGTCCCGGAAGGCGGCTGATCCGCTCCGGCCCCACCACGTCATACATCTCGAACGGATAGTCGCTGCCATACATGATCCGGTCGTTGTCGATGACATCGAGCAGAAAAGCGAGCGCGGCGTCGCCGTGCGTCAAGGTGTCGAAATAAAATGAATTCAACATTTCTACCGGAGACATCTTGAGGTTTGCCCGGCACACCGGATTGGCATCGTATCCCCGCTGCAACCGCCCGATCTGGTAAGGCAGAAAGCCGCCGGCATGGACGAGACAGCACTTCAATCCGGGAAGATCGGACATCAATCCGCTGAACATGAGCCTTGCGCCCGCAAGCGCAGTATCGGCGGGAAAGCCGATCAGATTATTCAAGAAATACTGGCCGATCCGCTCGCCGCCGATCGGAACCAGCGGCGGATGCAACATCACGAACACATCGAGGTCGCGGAGCGCCTTCCACAGCGGACGAAACTCCGCATGATCGAGATCGGTACCATTGACGTTCGTAACGATCTGCACCGAGGACATGCCGAGATTGCGAACAATATGATTCAACTCTTCGATCGCGAGACTTACGTCTCCCATCGGCAAAGTGCCCATTGCCCGAAACAACTCGGGGTACTGCCGCGCGCCATCCGCCAAAGTCTCATTCTGAAGTCGCGCCCACCGCGCGCCTTCTTTGGCCGGAAGAAAGTCCGCAGCGATATCGGTCCAGCCCGAAATATATTGCTGCGTCACACCCTGCGTTTTGAGCAGCGGCAGCCGCAGCGAAAGATCGGTCAACTGGTCAAAAAAGAAGCGGCTCAGCGACCCATTCGAAAAGACAAGCCGCTTTCCAGCGTCGGTCACATCCAGCTTCATGCCGAACTGATCGCCTTTTCGACCCACCTCCGCAATCAGATCGGGGGAAACAAAATGCGCGTGGATATCGACTATGCCTGCCATTTTCTTGCGTAAACCACTTCAACAGAGAAACACCGGATAAGAGAGGTCCGGGGTAATTGGATCAAACGTCCCGCGCTGCCGGCAAAGCCTCCAGAACTTCGCTTATTCGTAAAGCGGGATCCGGCGTATCGGAACTATGCCTCGCATGACGCTGCATCCGGTTTCGAAACAAGATGCGAAGAAGACCGCCGGCAGAACACTCATGCTTCATCGTGATCCGCGTGCTGCGAAGCCTCAGTAGAATCGTGACAACGAACCGGCCAAATCCAAAGGCCCGGCGCGCGCCGCAGAACCGTCATCCCGGTCCCATTATATTCCACCTCATATAATTTGATATCGAACTATATCGAAATTAAGTTTGTCGCAAGCCATTGTCAATATTGCCCCGCCCCGGAGACATCGAGGCTGCAAAGAACGGGAGAGCAAGGCGATGTTCGATTGCGCGTTGCGCTCGCGCGGAACGGCGCGTGCCGGTTGCCGCTACGGCCGGCAGCCGCATACCGGCTCATCCACGTCGTGACGCTTTTGCGGAGCAACAACGTTACGCAAAACGGGATTCGGTTCCCGAGGCTCGCTTTCGCGATAGCTAGGCTTGCACGCCGATAAGGCGCGGGCTCATATCCGGAATCTTGTATTTGCGATTGATCCGGATCAACGCCGGCGGAAGACTTTCCGCGACGGCGGAATTTTCCTGCACGTCGACATCGATATCGCGAAGACCGGCATCATGAGCCGGAACGATACGACCCCGCAGAGCTTCGGCATCGTCGCTAGCAATTAGAAGCGTTGCAAGTTCCGTTAGCGCGCCGCGAGGCTCGAACCGAACGCCAGGCACTTTTCGGCTAACCCGATGCGGTCCGCATCGCTTTTCATGATCGTGTTCTCGACCCGCACCGCGACGCCGCGCTCTTCGATTTCTTCCTGCAAATGGCCATCGCTGGAATCGATCACGATCCCATCGATCAGGCCGCGATAGTGTTCGGCAACGCCTAGTGCGGAGACTTCATAACCCAGTTCGCGCATGATCTTCGCCGCAGGCCCCTTGATCGCCATGCCGGAAACGATCGGCGAGACGGCAATCAGCGGAGCACCCAGACTCTTGAGCCAATCCCGGAATCCCGGAATGCTCAAGATCGGGTCTATGCTGAGATATGGATTCGACGGGCAGAAAATAATCGCCGCCGGCTTACCCGGCTTGGCGCGTTTGAGCTCTTCGTTCACGGAGGCGAATTTGGCGCCGTAAAATTCGATTGTCTCGACCACGGGTTCGCATGCGAGGCGAACGAAATATTCCTGAAATGGAATCTTCTGGTCCTCGCTGCCGACAACCGTGCGAACCAGACTGTCGGTCATCGGCAATATATTCGCCGCTACCCCGTACGAAGCGCAAAGTTCGCGCGTAACGGAAGTCAGGCTTGCGCCATCCGCAAGCCGTTGCGTACGCAGGACGTGGGTTGCAAGGTCGCGATCACCGAGCTTGAACCAGGACGGACCGCCAATGCGGCCGATCTGATCCATGAAGCTCCAAGTCTCACCCTCCAGGCCCCAGCCCTGGATTTTATTCGAGACGCCGGCAAGGGTGTACATCACCGTATCGAGATCGGGCGAAATGTGCAGGCCCAGATGTTCGAAATCATCTGCGGTGTTCACCGCCACGACCAACTGGCGGCGCAGCAAATGTTGCAGACCGAACGCGAGCTTCGCACCGCCTACGCCACCAGCAAGCGCGAGAACCCATTGCCCCTGTTTCAACGAAACAAATCCTTATTCCTTGGCCTTAGCAATCTCTGCTCGTTCCGTCAGCCCGCCGTAACGAACCACTGCTTATGTGCACGATCGGCCATTCTCCGGCAGTCTATCCCATCACCGGCGGCGCAAGCCCAAATCTTCAAGCCGCAAACTTCGCTCGAACGAGACATCATTCTTTCTTTTCGAGCAGCGAGCGTAACGGCATCTCGAACGCATTCTTGACCTTCTTCACTTCGACGTTAAAGGAAATGTTCTTGATCCCGATATCCATTTCCATCATCAGAGTCGAAAGCTCGCTGAAGTGCTCCATGTCCCGCGCGACAAACTTGACGAGATAATCGTATTCGCCGCCGGTCATGCCGCATTCAACCGCTTCAGGAATTTTCGCAAGTGCAGCCTCAAAGATCGAGAACTGCCGCATGGTCTGTTCCGAGAGACGAATTTGACAGTAGACCGTGACATAGTTTGCGATCTTCTTGAGATTCAGGATCGCAGTGACGTCGGAAATATACCCCGATTTCCGCAGACGGCGGACACGCTGGAGACAAGGACTTGGCGACAATCCCACCAGTTCGGCGAGCTTGACATTCGTGATGTCGCCCTCACGCTGCAGCACTTCCAGGATTTTGATGTCGATATTCGTTAGCTTTTCCACGGTCCATCCGGCGATCGCGCATTAGCTCCCGCGATTGTCGCGAAGGAGCTGCCACAGCCTGCTGGGTGTAACCGGAACCT
Source organism: Pseudomonadota bacterium (assembly GCA_963205465.1). Taxonomy (GTDB): domain Bacteria; phylum Pseudomonadota; class Alphaproteobacteria; order Rhizobiales; family Xanthobacteraceae. The sequence goes on from CAUJKG010000078.1 coordinate 6,962, forward strand.
GAGTCGGACGGCAACCGGTCGCATCCTGAATCGCATTCAGAATGGCAGGAGCGGTCGGCACCAGCGCCGGCTCGCCAATGCCTTTTGCACCGAAGGGCCCCAGCGGATCGAGCGTCTCAATGATGTGAATTTCGATCTCCGGAATATCGCCGAATGTGGGGATCAGATAGTTGTGCAGGTTATCGGTCGCCACGGGGATATACTCTTCCATCAAGGCAAGACCGAGGCCCTGCGCGATGCCGCCCTGGATCTGGCCCTCGACCTGCGTCGGATTGACCGCGCGGCCGACGTCGTGCGCGGCCCAGATTTTCAGCACTTTCGTATAACCAAGCAGGACGTCGACTTCGACCAATGCGAATTGCGCGGCGAAAGCGTAACTCGCATAGGGAATGCCCTGCTGGTGTTCGTCGAGATCCGTGGTGGGCGGATTATAGTAGCCAACCTCGGAGAGCACGTTTCCTTCGCCGTCGCCGGGAAGCGATCCCAGATCGAGCGAAACTTCCTGCGCACCCGACACGAGCACCTTGCCCTGACCGAAGGTGATCTTCGAATCCGGGCCGGCATTGGTAAGCCGGCGGATCGATTCCTTGAGCTTTTCGGCGGCAAGCACGACGGCATTGCCCGAGATGAACGTCTGCCGCGACGCCGAACTCTTGCCGGCGTCCAGCGTCCGGTCAGTATCGCCGAGCACAAGGTTGATGCGATCCGCGCTCACGCCGAGTGCATCGGCGCACATCTGCACCATGATGGTGTTGACGCCCTGCCCGATGTCTACCGCGCCGCTGAACAAAGTGATCTTGCCATCGGCGCCGATCGCAATCCGCATCGAAGACGGATTGGGCTGCGAGGTATTGCCAATGCCGTACCACATGCAACCGACGCCAATGCCGCGGCGGAAGCGGTCGTTCCCCTTGTTGAATTCGGCAACCGCTTTCTTCTGTTCGTTCCAGGCTGGCCTGAGCACTTCGAGGCATTCCTTCATGCCGACGCTGCTCGAAAGCTCCTGACCGGTCGCCGTACTATCGCCCGGCATCAGTGAATTCAGAATTCGAAATTCCAGCCGGTCCATACCGAGCTTATCGGCAAGGCCGTCCATCAGCGCTTCATGCGCGATCGCGGCCTGCGGCACGCCGAAGCCGCGAAAAGCTCCTGCAATCGCATCGGTCGTCAGCACCGCGCGTGTCGTGCAATGGACCGCAGGCACGCGGTAAGGCCCCATCGCATGCAAGGGCACGCGATTGGCGACGATCGGCCCCGCCGACGCATAAGGCCCGGTGTTGAAGTCTGCATGAAACGCAAACGTCTTCAGCTTGCCGTCGTCACCGCAGGTCATCGTGGCCTCGATACGCGAGGGATGGCGCTTGGGCGTGACCCGCATGCTTTCCAGACGCGAATACACATAGGCCACCGGCCGCCCCGTCAGCCATGCCCCTATTGCCATCAACGGCTGCACCGACATATCGATCTTGCCGCCGAACCCGCCACCAACCGCGGAAGGAAGAATCCTCACTTCCGTTTGCGGAATGCCAAGGACATGCGCGACGCCGTCGCGATCCATGTACGGCGTCTGCGTGGTGACGAAGACTTCCATGCGATCGCCGACGCGGCGGGCGAATCCCGCCTCCGGCTCGATATAGGCGTGCTCGACGTAACCGGTCTGGAATTTTCCGCTGACGGAATGCCGGCCGCGGCCGGCCTCCATGTCGCCGCGGATCATCCTGCCGCGGGTCAATACATTGTCGGGCCGGCTTGCGTGCAGCATCGCCGCTTTCGGATCGAGGCCGCCATCAATGCCGCTTACCGGAGGCAGCGGCTCCCACGTCACCGGGAAAGATGCCAGGTCCAGATCCGCAACCGCGTCTTTCTCGCATAGGACCGCGGCAATCGCCTCGCCGCAGAAACGGACAAGACCATCCGCTAGCACCGGCTGATCGCGATAGTGTTCGAAAATCCCGTACTCGTTCTTTCCGGGAATATCCCGCACGGTAATCACGCGAATGACGCCAGGATTGGCGTTTACGAACTTCGCGACATCGCCGATCACAAATCGCGCATGCGCATGCGGCGAGCGCACGGCTTTGAGATAAAGAGCGTCTTCCGGCGTCGCGTCTGCACCGTAGCGGGCAGCCCCTTCCACGCGCGAAAGACCGTCGACTTTCGTCAACCGCCCGCCGACTTCGCCCGCTTCTGCCTTCGGAGCAGGCAGCGCCGCGCCCGAAAGGTAGTGCTCGATCGCATCGACGATCTTCGTGTATCCGGTGCAGCGGCACAATACGCCGCCCATGCGATCCAGAATCTCCGTGCGCGACCAGGCTTTGTTTTCCCGCGCGAGTTCAGCTGCGGCCATCAGCATTCCGGGCGTGCAAATACCGCACTGCGCAGCACCCAGTTCGACGAAGGATTGCTGCAATCCGCGCAGCCGGCTATCCGCTTGCAGCCCTTCCACCGTTTCGATCGCCTCACCAGCGGCCTGATCCAGCGATACCAGACAGCTGCATACCTGCTTGCCGGCGATCAGTACGGTACAGGCGCCACAGTCTCCGGCATTGCAGCCGACTTTGGTTCCCGTCAGGCCGAGATCGTCACGCAGCACTTCGGCAAGCCGTGCGCCGCCAGGGGAACGCACCGAATAATCCTGGCCATTCACGTTCAGCCGCACGGACTTGCGCTCCATTGCACCAAGGGACTCGGCGCTCTTAAGAGACTTGTTCATTCAACCTCACAGCAGCCTTCGCCAGCGCTTCGCGCACCAGAACGCCCGCGGCATGCACGCGATATGCGCCGGAGCCGCGGATGTCATCCATAGGCGACAACGGCGCGAGATAGGCAGGCGCCACTTCGAGCGCGTGCAGATCGGCAATCGACCGGCCGAGCAATGCCTGCTCCCACGCCGCAAGCCGCAACGCGCGCGCGGCACATGCACCGACGGAAATTCCCGCATAGGTGATCCGACCACCGGCATCGCATTCGAGCGTTGCCGCAGCCATCACGATGGAGATGACGAGATAGCGGCGCGCGCCGAGCTTCCTGAACGCGGATGCGCATCGGGCGGCGCGCACCGGAACTTTCACGGCGCGGAGAAGCTCGCCTTCCTGCAGTGCCGTTTTGCGGTTACCCAGCACGAACTCTTCCAGCGGAATTTCACGCTCCCCGGACGAACCTGCGATCACGATCCCGGCGCCTAGAGACATCAGCGCCGGAATACCGTCAGCGGCGGGAGACGCATTACAGATATTGCCCGCGACTGTGCCGGCATTCTGAATCTGCCTGCCGCCAACCTCGGCCGCTGCCTGTTTCAGCGCATCGAACTGCGGCGGGAGATCCGCGGCAACCACTTCCGACCAGGTTGCGAGCGCAGGAATAATCCAGGCATCGTGCTCGCGCCGGATTTTCCCGCGCAGTGCCTCGACCTTGGAAACGTCAATCAGGCCGGGGAAACGCGCACCGTTCTCGATCGCGGGATAGATATCGGTGCCGCCCGCGACAAACGGATACCCCATCTCCCGCCGGAGCCTGACTGCATCTTCAAGATTTTCAGCGCGGCGATAATCCATGCTCAGATCTCTCCAAGAACAGACAGGCTTCTCGCTTTATCCGCAGGCGTTCCGACCAGAGAAAGAATGATTTCATCGAGCCCGGCGTCGAGATAGCGCTGAACCTGCTTCTTGCACTCAGCGACCGAGCCGACGATGGCAAAGGCTTCCGCGGCTTCCTCGGGTACGAGCTCCAGCGCACGATCCATGTTCCGTTCCGCCACCGCAGCGATGATTGCTTCGTGATCGATCGGCAATCCACTCGCTTTGATGTTTTCCCGAAGGTTCTCGTTGCGAAACAGGAACGCGAGTTTCTGCCGGATCTTCAGCCGCTGCTCCGCCCCCTCGCCGCCTACAATAAAATAGACGTAAGCGGTCTTGCGGATGTCTGCCGGGTTCTTGCCGCCGGCAGTCGCCCCCTCGGCGGCAATGCCGATCGAATGACGGATGAAATCGAGACTCAAACCGGCCGAAAGGACGAGACCGTCGGCAATCGCGCCCGAGAGCTTCAACATCTGCGGACCCATCGGAGCGAGATAGACCGGCGGCAGCTGCTCCGGCACGAAAGAAATACGCGCGCCCTTCAGCGCGAAAGTAAGCCCCTCAAGCTGCGTTGCCTCTCCGGAGATCAGACCGCGCAGCGCCTCGACATAATCGCGGATCGCCTTGACCGGCTTTTCAACCGCAAGCCCGGACTCCCGCAGGAACATGGGATTGCCGACCCCGACCGCGACACCGCAACGCCCCGGCACCAATTCGGCAAGCGACGAAAGCGCCATTGCCGTCGGCATCGGATGACGGAGATAGGGGCTAAGCGCCGTGGGAAACACCATCGCATGCTTGGTGCCGAGCGCGATCGCCGTGGAGGTCACGATAGCTTCGCGAAAGCCGAGGTGCTCCGCGATCCAGAACGAACGCGCACCGAGCGACTCTGCCTGCTGCGCGAGCGCAACCGCGTCCCGTACCGGGATAAAACCGTCGAAGCTGATGCCGAACGGAAATCCGGTCATTGATAGCCCTGCTCCAGCAGCTTCTTGACGCCGGCGACATCAAGGCCCTCGAGCCCCATTTTCTTCAGCGTCAGCCCGCCGTCCCAGTACGACTTTCCGGTCGCGATCTCCGCGAGCAGGATCGTGCTGTTGGAAACCGGCGTCGGCACGCCCGCGAGCCGCCCGAGTTCGGCGAACGGAATCAGGCCGAACGGAATGTCTTCGTTGAAGAAGCGGTGATCAACGGTTTTCGGCGCACGAATCCAGCGGTTCGGTTCGCTGTTGTGGAACACGTCATAAGCCGTTCCGCCCTTGCGCCCTTCCTCGCTAGTATAATTCATCTGGAAGAAGTGTTCGGAAAGTTTCGGCACGGAAATTCCGAGTGCGGCCGCAACTCCCACCCGCTCACGATCCAGCGCATCGATGATCTTGCCGACCGACGGCGTGATGCCGTCGTAATAATGGCAATAGTCGCCGTCCGTGGATTCCACCCGGCCGATATTGCACAACAGCGCCGGCGGATGATGAATCGCATTGGTGTAATAGAACACGGTATCCAGCACGCTCGGCACTGCTTCGAGCGACGGAAACAGCGGCTTCATCCGCTTCAGCAATTCTGCCGTGCGCGCCGACGGAAACGCGGCAAAACGCAGCTTTGCCGACTTGCGCGAGACGCGCACCTTGTCGGGCTCGGTCTTGCGGCAGATATAAGGAAGCGTCGAGGACTCGCAGGTCACCGGCGACTTGTGACCCAGACGCCGCAGCGTATGCGCAAGCAAAGTCAGAGTGTGGCCGGGCGCGGCAAAGAAGATCTGTTCCGACTTCAGATGCGGTGCAACCGTCGCCGCCATATTTTCATGGGCCTGCGTCGGCCCCATGACCAGAACCGCTTCCGCACCCTCTATCGCCTCACCGGCCTTCGTCGTGATCAGCGGGATTTTCGCAAAGCCGTCACCCAGCACGCCCTCATAATGCACGCCGCCGATCGCCTGCAGCGGCGCCACGGTCTCCGGGCTCCGACCGTAAAGGCGTACATCGAAGCCCTGCAGCGTGAGATCGGCCGCCGCCGCGCAGCCACCATTGCCAGCGCCGATGATCGCAACCGTTTTAATAGGACGAGGGTCTTGCATTACCGAACCTGATATTTCGCGAGTTTCTTTTCATCCACTTCGACGCCAAGGCCGGGACTTTCCGGCACACGGAGGAAACCGTCTTCATAGACCGGCGGTTTCACCACGATGTCGTCGAGGTAGCGGCGGCCCGCCACTTTGGTCTGCTCGATTTCCGCGGTGGAGGTCACGGGGATCGTCCCCGGCAAGGCAACTTCAGGCGCCGCTGCCGCAAGATGCAGGTTGGCGGCGTTCCCGATCCCCATCTCGCCGGAACCGTTGATATCCGAAAGCATTCTATGCGCGCCGGCGACTGCAAGCAGCTTGCGAGCCTTCCAGAGCCCGCCAGGCTTCGTGTAATAAACCGAGAGATATTGCGCGGCCTGCATGTTCGCGATTTTGACGACGTCGCGGTCGGTCCAGACGCTCTCGTCCGCCATCAACGGCACGTCGCAGCGCGCGGAAATTTCCGCCATCTGATCGAGGCCATCGACCGGCTGCTCCGCGTAAACAATGTCGAATTCCGACATGCGATTGATCGCGGTGACGGCTTCACGCCAGGTGCGATACCCCTGATTGCCATCAACCCGGATCTTGACGCCCGCGCCAACGGCACTGCGGATTTCGCGAACCGTTTCGACATCGCGTTCTACATCGATGCCGATCTTGATCTTCAAGGTCTTGATGCCGCCCTCGACCGCCGCAGCCGCTTCCGCCGCCGCATCGCGAACGTCCATCAGGCCAATGCTGTGCGCAAGCTCGATGCGCTCGCGATAGAGGCCGCCAAGCAGACGATAGACCGGAACGCCAAGCCCGCGCGCCAGCGCATCCAGGATCGCGACTTCGATGGCCGCTTTGGCATAAGGATGCCCGCGCAATACGCGATCCATCGCGGCATGGACATGCTCGATCCGGCTGACGTCGACTTCCGCAAGCGCGGGCAGCAGCAATTCCTTGATCAGACTGATCGCGCCCCGCGGCGTCTCGCCGTACCGGCTGCCGTCATCCCCGCCCCAGGTCGGAATGGTCTGGGCCTCGCCCCACCCGGTCGAGCCGTCGCTCAGCCGCAGGCGGAGAATGACATATTCGCGGGCGCTCGCGGTCGTCAGTCCTGCCCAACTGTGGGGCCGGCGCAACGGCAGACTGACGACATAAGTATCCGCGCTGGCGACAAGCAGCTTGCTCACGATCAACCTACTTCGATCAGCTCGTCGTTCTTCGAAAGATTGCCGGTGATGGCGTCAAAACCGTCGCGGGTGACAATGTACATATCCTCGACATGGAAGCCCATCTCGCCGGGGATCATGTAGAGTGGCTCCATCGTGAAGGTGATATTCGGCGCGAGCACAATATTCCGCGTATCGGTGATGTAAGGCTCCTCGTGGATCGTCTGGCCGATGCCGTGACCGAGGAACTTGATGGTCGGCTCGATCCCGCTCTCACGGCAGGCCGACAGATAGGTCCGATAGAGCTGCGCTACCGGCGTTCCCGGCTTGAGGAGGGTCTTGCAGATTTCGCGCGCGCGAATGAGCTTCGACCAGATAGTCTTCTGCCGCTCGGTCGGCTTTCCGGCAATCGCGGTGCGCGTCACGTTCGAGCGATAATTGTTGAGCTCGCCCAGTACCTCGATGCGGATGATATCGCCCGCCTCGATCTTCTTGTGGGTGGTTCCACAATTGGTGATCGAGCTGTTCACGCCGGAACCAACACGATATTTGAAATTGGTCGAGCCGCCCGCGATCATCCGGTCAACCAGCAGACGGGAAACGTCGATTTCCGTCATGCCAACGCGAATTTCCTGCATGGTGTCGTGCATGACCTTCTCGGTCAGCACGCCGATCTCGCGCAAGGTGCGGACTTCCTCGTCGGTCTTGATCATGCGGGCAAGGAAATAAATGTCCTTGCACTCTTCGAACTTCGCTTTCGGCAGGCGCTTGGACAGCATGATGAAGTCGCGCGCGGGCATAAAATCGAGTTCGATCGCAATCTTTCCGGACGCGACGCCTGCTTCGATCAACACATCGGCCAGAACGTCGGCAGGCTCATCGCGAAACTGATCATAAGCGCGCACATCGCCGAAGCGCGAGCGGGCGATCGCCTGCTTCTCCTCGACGTTCACGACGATCTGGGTCGCGAAGTCATCTTTGGCAATGACCGTGATCGTGCGGCGAAAACGATTGGTGAGATGGCTCGGGACCATGAAGCCCGCGGTATAGGTCACGTTATCCTGAGAGAACGCGACCAGCGCATCATAACCCGCTTCCTTCATTCGCGAGCGCAGGAGACCAATGACCTCATGCTCGGCGCGCGGCATCACAACGTCTTTCTTTACGGCCGCTAACACCGACTCTTCCAAACCGGCTGTCCTTGGCATTTGCGCCATTCCTTCCATGTACAGACGGCACCCGCCGTCTTCGTTTGTTCAGTTCAACTTCGCTACCAAGAGCATTTTTGTATTTATGACCATACCGCCGAGCATTTGGTCGCGTTTTCTTGTGCCCAACGATTTGGTGTTGCTGTATTGGCAGCTTGCAGCAGCAGAAAATGCTTGCGTGATCCGCTCGCATACCGAATGCCAAGCTCTTCACGAAATGCATTGCGGTTCATTTTGTTAAAAACCTAAGCCGCCGCAGTGCTCGAGGTGCCGCGATCCCAGAACACCAGCCGGTGATGCAGGAACTGCACTAAGCGGGTTCCCACCACGCCGATGAAAATCAGGCTGATCAGCCCTGCAAACATCTGCGCGGTGTTGAAATTCGCGAGCGACGCCTGGATGAGCCAGCCGATCCCCTCGGAAGAAGCGACGAACTCGCCCACGACCGCGCCGATCAGACTCAACACGATGGAAATTTGCAGGCCCGCGAAGATATGTCCGGCGGCCGCGAACAGCTTGACCCGGAAAAAGGTGTACCAGCTCGGCGAGGAGAACGCGCGCATCATGTTGATCAGCGCAGGATTCGTCTGCCGGATTCCAACGACCGTATTCACGAACAGCGGAAAGAAGCAGATCAGTGCAACCATCACGACCTTAGATGTGAAGCCATAGCCGAACCACACCGTGATGAGCGGCGCGAGCGCGACCTTGGGCATCGACTGCAGGCCGATGATGTAAGGATAGACAAATTTTTCGAAGGTCCGGGACTCCGCCAGGATCGCGCCGAC
>CAUJKG010000079.1 GCA_963205465.1 Pseudomonadota bacterium
AGCAGCATCGGCACGCCGATGGCGGCGGCGACGACGGCCCAGATCAATGCGGCACGGGCCGGCCCCATGGTTTCGTTCACGTTGGTCGTCAGGCCGGCTGCAAAACGAAATGCGCTTCCAGGCTCTAGTCCTTCGCACTCCGCATCACCGGACGCAGGAACACGGATTTGAATTCGCCGCTGTCGTAGGCGAGGTGGCCGTGTGGCTGACCGAAGATCGGAATGATCTGCGGCATCTCGAGACGGAACGCGCCGTTCTTGTCGGTAAGCGTTGCGCCATGACTGCGCGCGTCCTCCTCACGCCCTTCGACCGTATGTGCCCAGATTTGGATGCGCTGGCCGGAGAGCGGCGTGCCGTCACCGGCGCGGCGCACGGTTCCCGACATCACGAAGCCGCCTTTGCCGATGCGCTCCACAATCGGAGCGCCTTTGTGGGCGTGGTAATTATTGGCCCCGCCCGGCATTGACACCGTCGGCGCCAGACTTTGTGCGCTGGCGGGCAGCAACAGCCCGGAGGCGCCGAGAGCGAGAACCGAGCCGCCTGCGGCGAAAAGATTGCGGCGGTTGAGGAGCAGGGTGGCCGGATCGTTGCTCTTTGCGGTCATGTTGCCCGTCCTTTCGGATACGCCCACCGGATGAGGGAATGTACCGCGATTACGGCCGATTTCCAGTTGCGCTTCCTAGGGGCAGCCCCTTCGCCTATGTTGCCGGGACCAGATTCGGGTATCTTCGGCGCCGGATTGGCGGGAGTGGCGGACTCCTTGGGGCTGCATGTTCGGTAGAGGCTTTTTCTTCGTCGCGTTGTGCATGACGCTGATCGCCGCGTCTGCCGGAGCCGTGCTGTACTACGCAGCCGGCGTCACGCCGGTCGAAGCCGCTTTTTCCGCGCTCGCCTTGTTGTTCGGCCTCTTGACCGTCGAAACCGTGTCCGCGCGCGCACGCGACCGACGCGAAACGAACGAACGCCTCGAAACTTTGAGCCGCGCCGCCGCCGATATCGCGACCCAGGTCACCGACCTTCATCTGCGGCTGGAGAAGATCGAATACGCACCCGCCCCCGAAGCGGCGGACGTAAAGCTTCACACCGAACCGCTCGCCCAGGAAATCAGCGATCTTGCGGGTCTCGTCGAAGATCTCGCCAAGACCGTGAATGAGCACGAAAGCCTGCTCGCGCAGAAGCAGATCTTCGCGGCGCCATCGTCACCCGCTCCTGTCGCTGCGCCGCTCTCGCGCGCCGCTTCACCCGACGCCGCGCTGGTTGCAAATGTCCCGGCCGCGCCAGTCAATCCGCTCGGCCAACTCAAGGACAATGAAGTCGCGGTGCTGATCCGCGACGCGCTGGTGAACGAGCGGCTCGACGTGCATTTGCAACCGATCGTGACCCTGCCCCAGCGCAAGGTGCGTTTCTATAAAGCGGTTTCGCGTCTGCGCCTGCCCGAAGGCAGCTTGATCGAAGCCAAGCATTTCATCGCTTCGGCGCGCCGGAGCGGCATCGTCATGCAGCTCGATGAAAATCTGGTGCAGGCGTCGCTCCAGGTCGTGCGCAAGCTTTCCGCCAAGTCGCGCGATATCGGTATCTTCTTCAATATCGCCCCCGAGACGTTGACTGACCGCGCCTCCTTCAACTCGGTCATGAACGTGCTGAATGCCAATCGTGCCATTGCGCCGTCGGTTTTCGTGGAAATCGCGCAGAGCGATTTCCGCTCCCCCGATCCGGTCTATCGCGAGAGCCTGAACGAATTGCGCGAGCACGGCTTCCGTCTGGCGATCGATCAGGTGAGCGATCTGCATATCGATCCGCAGGCCATGGCCGAACGCGGCGTGCGCTATCTGAAAGTGCCGGCCGATCTTCTGCTCGGCCGCGTGCCGCAGGCCAACGCGCAGGTGCACCCCGCCGATCTCGTCGATCTGCTCGGCCGCTATGGCATCGATCTGATCGGCGAGAAGATCGAAACCGAAGTCGCGGTCGCCGATCTTCTCGACTTCAATCTCGGCTTCGGTCAGGGCAGTCTGTTCGGGCCGCTACGCCCGATCCGCTCCGACATGCTCAAGGGCGAGGTCGCGGAGTTTCCTGCTGCGGAAAAGAAACCCGCGGCCGCCGCCGCCCCCGCGATGCCCCGGCAGAACGATCTTTCCAAACTCGCGTCCCGCACCGTCCGCCGCGCCTGACGCACGCCTTTTGGAAGTAACGCGGCGCGGCTTGCCATGCCTGCGCATTCGTGCGACTTGGCCCGCGCTTAATTGACTTGCGCGTTGAACATGAAAGCACCTGATATCGACCCCGCCATTCCGCCCGTCCTCGACGGCTTCGGACCGCTTGCGCCCGGTTACAAGCTCATTCTGAGCGATGTCTGGGGCGTCGTGCACAATGGCGAAGCCGCCTATCCGCCCGCCTGCGCCGCGCTCAAGACTGCGCGCGAGAATGGCGCGACCGTGATCCTGATTTCCAACGCGCCGCGTCCCGGCGTCGTGGTTGCAAAACAGATCGCCCGCTGGGGCGTGCCTGCCGACTGCTACGACACCATCGTCGCTTCCGGCGACGTCGCGCGAACGGAAATGGAAGCGCGGCCCGGAGCGAAGATTTTCCATCTCGGTCCCGCGCGCGATCTTCCGAATTACGACGGCCTGCCGAACCCGATGGTCGGCGAGGACGAATGCGATCTCGTGGTGGTGACCGGCCCCTTCAACGATGAAGTCGAAGGACCGGACGATTATCGCGAAATGTTCGCGCGCCTGAGAAAGCGCGACGTGCTGATGCTCTGCGCCAATCCCGATATCGTGGTCGAGCGCGGCGACAAGCTGATCTGGTGCGCCGGTGCGCTGGCGCAGGTGTATGAGGAACTCGGCGGCAAGGTGATTTACGCCGGGAAGCCGCACGCGCCGATCTACGATCTCGCGTTTCTCACCGCCCGCAAACTCCGCGGCAGTGCTGTTGCCAAGAACGAGGTGCTGGCGATCGGCGACGGCGCACGCACCGATCTGAAAGGCGCGGCGCTGCAAGGCATCGATTGCCTTTTCATCACCGGCGGCATCCACGCCGAGGATTTTTCGGAAGAAAAAAATCGTGCAGGCGAAATCTTCGCCGAACAGGCCGCCTGGCCGATCGGCATGATGCACCGCTTGCGCTGGTAGTTACGGGTTCCTGAACGTCGCGAGCAGCTTGTCGATCATCGGCTGCGTGTTGCCGTCATCCGCGATCGAAGGACCGTGGAGCAGGAGTTCTCTACGGCGCGCGATTTCCACCGCTTCCTGCTCGGAAGCATACTCCGGATCGTCCTCGACCCCGGTATAGGTGGCAAAACGCGAAACGCGCGCTTCGATATGCTCGAGCGTCTTCACGACGCGAGAGATGCGCTGTCCGGTAAGGTCCTGAAACGCGCAGGTCTCGAACAGCGCCATCATTTCCTTGTCGACGAATTCCTTATACGCCGCCGGATCGCTGGCATCGGCGGAAAGCACATTTTCCGCGATCGCCATGATCTCGTTGGTCGCGCCTTCGGTTGAATTCACCACTGCGGCGAGTTCCTGGCCCGCGGCGGGAATTTTCTTCATATGCATTTCATTGGCCTGGAGCACTGCGATCTCGCGGCGAAGCGTCACGATGTAGCTCGCGATCTTGCGGAGTTCGTTTTCCAGTTCTGCGTTTTCGAGAATACTCATGATGGCCGGAGCTTGCCTTTTGGGTATTTGCTGCGGTTTAGGCGGTGAAAACCGAGTCGATCTTGTTCTTGAGCGTCGCGGCGTTGAATGGCTTGACGATGTAGTTGTTCACGCCAGCCTTTTTCGCGGCCACCACGTTCTCCGTCTTCGATTCCGCGGTCACCATGATGAAGGGGGTCCGCGAGAGCGAGGGGTCCGCGCGCACCTCGCGCAGGAGTTCGTATCCCGTCATCGGCTCCATATTCCAGTCGGAGATGACAAGGCCGTATTTCTTCCCGCGCAGTTTGCCGAGCGCTTCCTTGCCGTCCGCGGCCTCGTCCACGTCCTCGAAGCCGAGCTGCTTGAGCAGGTTGCGAATGATCCGGATCATCGTCTTGTAGTCATCGACGACGAGGATCGGCATTCCGATATCGGCGGCCATCGTTTTCTCCCCCCTAGAACCGCCTTCTGGCGGCCTTATCGGGTTCCGGCGTAGCAAAGTCGGCTTGCCACCCGGTTAATTCCCTTTTTCTCCGCCATGAGTTATTGCAGTGCGGGAGTAAATTGTGCCCCGCCGAAGAGGCCGGGCGGCAACCTTCGGCCGGGGAGGCGGATTTGAATAAGATGCTGGATATGACAGCTTTCAAGCCGCTCTATTTCGAGGACATCCGGATCGGGATGCGCGAGAGCATCATGCGCACCGTGATGGACGGCGACGTGATCGGCTTTGCCGAACTGACCGGCGACCATAACCCGGTCCACCTTTCGGACCTCTATGCAGAAAA
>CAUJKG010000080.1 GCA_963205465.1 Pseudomonadota bacterium
CTCGAAGGATTCCGCGAGACGCTGTTTGATCTCCGCGCGGACCACGACGCGATCCACCACTACATCGATGTCGTGGTTGAGTTTCTTGTCCAGGGCAGGGACTTCACCGATCTCGTAGAACTTGCCGTCCACCTTGACGCGCTGGAAGCCCTTTTTGAGATAGTCGGCGAATTCCTTCTTGTATTCGCCCTTGCGGCCGCGCGCGACCGGCGCAAGCAGATAGAGCTTGGTGCCTTCGGGCAGGGCGAGCACGCGGTCCACCATCTGCGACACGGTCTGACTCTCGATCGGCAGCCCGGTCACGGGCGAATAAGGAATGCCGATGCGCGCCCACAGGAGCCGCATGTAGTCGTAAATCTCGGTGACCGTGCCGACGGTCGAGCGCGGGTTCTTCGAGGTCGTCTTTTGTTCGATGGAGATGGCGGGCGACAGGCCGTCGATCTGGTCGACGTCCGGCTTCTGCATCATCTCGAGGAATTGCCGCGCGTAGGCGGAGAGACTCTCTACATAGCGCCGCTGGCCCTCGGCATAGATGGTGTCGAAGGCGAGCGAGGACTTGCCGGAGCCGGACAGCCCGGTGAACACCACGAGCTTGTCGCGCGGCAGTTCGAGGTCGACGTTCTTGAGGTTGTGCTCGCGCGCGCCGCGAATGGTTATGAAGCGGCTGTCGGGGCGCGCGGTTTTCTTGGTCAGGGTGTCGGTCATGAACGGGCAAATATCGGGCTGGCGCGCTGCTTTTGCGGCGGCGCGGAGGTTCTGAATCTCGCGAGGCTCGGTGCGAACATAGTGAGAACGGCTTGGTTTCGCTAGTGCCGCATCTGCATGGCCTGTGTGCTTCGTTGAAGCCCTGCATAGAGAGGGATTTCCCGAGGTTTTGGAACGAAATAGCGGGGACGGCGTTTCCTCCCGGCGGGGGCATGTCTGGAAGTAGCCGGAGTATCGAAATGCCAGCGCGAGCCTATTGGACCGGCCGTATCCGTCTTTCGCTGGTTTCGATTCCGGTCCAGCTCTATGCCGCCACCAAATCCGGCGCACGGCTGTCGTTCAACCAGATTCACGAACCGAGCGGAAAGCGCATCCGTTACGAAAAAGTCGTGCCCGGGATCGGGCCGGTCGAAGCGGAGGAGATCTTCAAAGGCTACGAGGTCGAGAAGGGCAAATATGTGCTGCTCACCGATGAGGAGATCGATGACGTCAAGCTGGAAGCCAAGCGCACCATCGATCTCGTGCAGTTCGTCGGTGAAGACGAAATCGATCCGGTGTTCTTCGAGGGCGCTTATTACATCGCGCCCGAGGACGACGAGGACGGGCAGGAAGCCTATGTCGTCCTGCGCGATGCGCTGAAAAAGGAAAAGAAGATCGGCCTCGGTCAGATCGTCGTGCGCGGCAAAGGCGGGATCGTCGCGATCCGCGCCGCCGGCAAGGGGCTTCTGCTCCAGATGTTGCATTATGCCGATGAAGTGCAAAAGGCCGACAAATTCTTCGAGGATGTCCCGGCGAAGAAGCCGGACAGCGAGATGATCGCGCTAGCCTCCGAACTGATCGAGAAGAAGACCAGGAAGTTCGATCCGGCGGCGTTCCATGACCAATATACCGATGCGCTGAAAGAACTGATCGAGGCGAAACAGGAGAAGCGCGCGCCCCGAGCTATTGAGGAGACCGAGCTTCCCTCCAACGTCATCAATCTGATGGAAGCGCTGAAGCGCAGTGTCGGCAGGAAGGGCGAAAGCGCGAAAGAAGAACACAAACCGGCGAAGCGCACCAAACGCGCGGCGAAATCATCGCGCCGTTCCGCCAAACGCAGCAAAGCAGCTTAAAGGTGAAGTTCAATGGCAGCCGACAGACTGGATACCTATCGCGAGAAGCGCGATTTCACGAAGACCAGCGAGCCCGCAGGGGCTGAGCGCGGCACGCGCAAGAGCAAAGCGCACGCCTATCTCATTCAGAAGCACGAGGCGCGCAATCTGCATTTCGATTTCCGGCTCGAACACGAAGGCGTATTGAAAAGCTGGGCGATCCCGCGCGGCCCAAGCATGGATCCCGGCGACAAGCGGCTGGCCGTGCGCACCGAGGATCATCCGGTTGAGTACGGCAGCTTCGAAGGTTCCATTCCCAAGGGCCAGTACGGCGGCGGGACGGTGATGCTGTGGGATGAAGGCACCTGGGAGCCGCTCGCGGATCCTGATGAAGGTTTCAGGGAAGGCAAGCTGAAAGTCATCGTCCACGGCAAGCGCCTGCATGGCGCTTTCGCACTGGTGCGCCTGCGCTCCGACACGGGCCGCAAGCAGGGCAAGGAGAACTGGCTTCTCATCAAGGAGAAGGATGAATACGCGCGGCCGGGAGAAGGCGGCGACCTGATCGAAAGCCAGCTCACCAGCGTTCGCTCCGAGCGTGAGATGGAGGAGATTTCCGTCAGCCCGGCGGAGTGGCACTCCAACGAGTCCGTGGAGACGAATGTAAAACGTCTGAAAAGTCTGAAGCCCGCGACCGGCACCCGCCGTGCCCGTCAGCGCTCCACGTCGTCGCGGCCTGCCGCGAAGAAAGTCGCCAGCGCAAAGAAGAAAAGGAAGCGCAAAAGTTCTTCCTGAGTTCGTCCCGCCGCAGCTTGCCACGCTGGTCGATGCGCCACCTGCCGGGTCCGAGTGGCTGCATGAAATCAAGTTCGACGGCTACCGCGCGATCGCGGCGGTGGCCGGCGACGAGGTGCGGATTTTCACGCGCAACGGCCTCGACTGGAGCGGGCGCTTCGCGCCACTCATTCCCGCGCTGCGGGAACTCAACATCGAGAGCGTGTTGCTGGACGGCGAGATCGCGGTTTCCGATAAGAACGGGCATACCAATTTCGGCGCGCTGCAGGACGCGCTCGCGCAAGGCAGCGGCGGCTTTGCCTATTATCTGTTCGACCTGCTCGAACTCGATGGTGAGGACCTCCGCAAACATCCGCTGAAAGCGCGAAAGAAGCTGCTCAAGGAGATCATCGCGCCGCTTCGCGGCAAGGGTCCGCTTTCCTTCTCCGAGCACATTGAGGGTGGCGGAAACGATGTTTACGCCCGCGCCTGCGATTTGAAGTTGGAAGGGATCGTCTCCAAGCGCGCGGACGCGCCTTATCGCTCCGGCCGGCAGACAAGCTGGCTCAAGTCGAAATGCGGCATGGAGCAGGAATTTGTCATCATCGGCTGGCGGCCGTCGGACAAGAAGGGCCGCGCGTTCTCCTCGCTGCTGCTCGCGGTGCGCGAAGAGGGCAAGCTGCGCTACGCCGGCCGCGTCGGCAGTGGCTATTCCGGCGCGCGTCTCGAAGCGCTCGAAAAGGAATTCAGGAGGCTTTCGCGCGCGCGCTCTCCGGTGGATGATGTTCCGCCTGCCATCGCGCGGCGCGCAAAGTTCGTCGAGCCGAAGCTCGTCGCGGAAATCGAGTTTCGCGGCTGGACGCGCGAAGGTCTCGTGCGGCAGGGCGCGTTCAAGGGATTGCGCGAGGACAAACCGGCCGAAGCAATCGTTCGGGAGAGGCCCATGAAAGCGAACATGGCAAAGAAGAAAGCGGCGGCCTTGTCGAATCGGCAGGCGACGAAGGCGGGCGCACCGGCCGGTAAATCCTCGAAGGATGAAGAGATCATCGAAGGCGTGCGGGTGACGCATCCCGACAAAATCTTGTTCGCGGATCAGGGCATCACCAAGCGCGAATTGATCGAGCATTACATCGCGGTCGCGGACCGCATGCTGCCGCATATCGCAAACCGTCCGATCAGTCTGGTTCGCTGCCCCGACGGCGAAGGCGGCGAATGCTTTTTCCAGAAGCACGCGTCGAAAGGTTTCCCGAAAGAATTTCACGCCGTTCCGATCCGCGAGAGCGCGGGTAAGCGGGATTATCTTTATATCGACGATCTGCAGGGCCTTATCGCGGCCGTGCAGATGGGCGCGCTCGAAATGCATCTATGGGGTACGCATGTCGGCGACGTCGAAAAGCCGGATCGCATGGTGTTCGACTTCGATCCCGACCCCGACGTTCCCTTCGCGAAGGTGAAGGACGCCGCCAAGGACATGCGCGGCCGGCTGAAAGCACTCGGGCTTCAGTCCTTCGCGATGGCAACGGGCGGGAAGGGCATTCATGTGGTGGTGCCGCTTGAACCCGGGCATTCGTGGGAACAGCATCGCGACTTTGCCGAGGCGGTGGC
This sequence comes from Pseudomonadota bacterium, assembly GCA_963205465.1. Classification (GTDB taxonomy): domain Bacteria; phylum Pseudomonadota; class Alphaproteobacteria; order Rhizobiales; family Xanthobacteraceae. The sequence continues at coordinate 4,173 of CAUJKG010000080.1, forward strand.
CCGGCTCATGGCGGAGGACGAGCCGGAGCGGTTCGTTGCAACCATGTCGAAGGCCAAGCGCAAGGGGAAAATCTTCGTGGACTATCTGCGTAACACCCGCGGCGCGACCGCGATCGCGCCATACTCGTCGCGCGCGCGCAAAGGCGCGCCTTATGCCGTGCCGGTGGCGTGGCAGTCGCTCGGCAGTCTCGAGAATGCTCATCCGTTCTCGATTGGCGATAAGCCGCGCGGAGACCCTTGGAAGGGCTATGCGCAGGTCTCGCAGCGGCTGCCGGACCTCCGCAAAATGATGCGCTAAGTTGTTGTCAAATCGTCACAAAGGTTAATTTTTGGCACCGGAAAAAGCGAGAACTTTTGGCGAACATTCGCGCTTTAGTTGAACTGTAGATAGCGCTCGCCCGAAGCTAGGGAAAACCCATTTAGCCCCTTGCAGTGGGGCTTTATGAGCGTTAGAACATAACAAGAACACATCAGTTTTCCCCCGCGTGATCCCCGCCTGTGGATAACCTCTTAACGCGAGGTGCCATTCGCCTCCCGAGAGTGTGGAAAAGCCGGGAACGGCGAGGGGTCGCGCGGGGAATAACGGTTAGGGTGCCGGGCCGCCGGTAGCGGCAATTTCGGAAGCGGAGCAAGTGTTATGGCAGGCAGCGTCAACAAAGTAATTCTCGTAGGCAATCTTGGCGCTGATCCCGAAATCCGCCGCACCAACGATGGCAGGCCGATCGCCAATCTGCGCGTCGCGACCTCAGAGTCCTGGAAGGACAAGGCGACCGGCGAGCGCCGCGAAAAGACCGAATGGCACCGGGTCGTTATTTTCAACGAAGGGCTTTGCCGGATTGCGGAGCAGTACCTGAAGAAGGGCGCGAAGATTTATATCGAGGGCCAGCTCCAGACCCGCAAATGGCAGGACAAGGACGGCCAGGACCGATATTCGACCGAGGTCGTGCTGCAGGGCTTCAACTCGCAGCTCACCATGCTGGATGGCCGCGGCGGCAGCGCTGGCCTGTCTGACGACGGCGGCTCCGACTTCGGCGCGAGCGGCCCGATCTCCAAGCCGCGTTCGGTCGCGAGCAACAAGCGCAACGAACTCGACGACGACATTCCGTTCTAACGATCCATGCGAGTCCTCGTCACCGGCGCCTATGGCTTCATCGGCTCGGCGGTGGTGGCGGAACTCGTTGCCTGCGGTCACGAAGTGACCGGGGCGGGGCGAAGCGTGGCGCGCGCGGCGCGTCAGCGGCCTGACCTTCGCTGGATTGCGCTCGATATCGGTACGGCCAGAACTCCCGAGGACTGGGCGCCGTATCTGAAGGATATCGATGCGGTCGTGAATTGCGCGGGGTTGTTGCAGGACAGTCCTGCCGATGATGTTGCAGCGGTACAGCGCGACGCCATGCGCGCGTTGTTCGCCGCCTGCGAAACGCATGGCATTCGCCGCTTTATCCAGATTTCCGCGATCGGCGTTGAAGCCGACACCGCCTTTGCGCGTACCAAGCGCGAAGCAGACACGGCGCTGATGGCGTCGAAGCTGGATTGGGTCGTGTTGCGGCCGTCGATCGTGGTCGGGCGTAACGTCTATGGCGGAACGGCGCTGCTCCGGGCGCTCGCAGTTTTGCCGCTTCTGCTGGTCGGCTCGCGCGATGCGTTATTGCAGCCGGTGCAGGTTACGGATCTTGCCGAAGCGGTTGCCTATTTCCTGCGGCCGGATGCGCCCGTCAAAAACCTTCTCGAAGTCGCCGGCCCCGAGCGGATGAAACTCTCCGCTCTTGTTGCAAGCTACCGGCGATGGCTCGGCCATGCGCCGGCACGCATCGTTCACATACCGGACTGGTTGCAGGCCGGATTGTTCCGACTGGGCGATGCAGTGAGCTGGCTCGGCTGGCGGCCGCCGGTTCGCACCACCGCGCTCCGGCAACTCGCGCGGGACGTGGTTGGCGATCATAAGGGCTGGACCTCCGTGACCGGCATCACCGCCACAAGGCTTGACGATCAACTGGCCCGCGAGCCGGCATCGGTGCAGGAGCGATGGTTCGGCGCCTTGTTTTTGTTGAAGCCGGTCTTGCTGACGGGATTGGCGCTATTCTGGATCGCAACAGGTCTGATTACGCTCGGGCCCGCGCGCGCTGCAGGCGTGCAACTGCTCGAGCAGGCCGGGCTCGGTTCTTTGAGCCTTGCCGCTGCCTTGGCCGGAGCGGCGGCTGACCTCGCCATCGGTATCGGAATCGCGATCCGGCGCACCGCGCGCCTTGCGCTTCTCGGCTCCATTGGGCTTTCGGTTGCGTATCTGGTGCTTGGCGGTTTGCTGCTTCCCGCACTCTGGTCGGAGCCCTTGGGACCGCTCGTCAAAATCGTGCCGGTGCTGCTGGCGTCGTTTGGCGCGCTCGCGATCCTGGACGATCGCTGATGAGCTATCTCGATCTGAAATTTCTGCACATCATCGGTGCCGTGGTGTTGCTCGGGACCGGCGCGGGCATCGCTTTCTTCATGGTGATGGCGCATGCCTCGAAGGACGTTCGCGTGATCGCCGGCGTGGCGAGGATCGTCGTGATCGCCGACTTTCTATTCACTGCCACGGCGGTCGTCTTGCAGCCCGTGACCGGGATTTCACTCGCCTATGTGCAGAACTATCCGCTTGCATCGAGCTGGATCGTGGCTTCGATCGTTCTTTACATGGTCATCGGCGCATTCTGGTT
>CAUJKG010000081.1 GCA_963205465.1 Pseudomonadota bacterium
GAGCGTGCGGCTTCCGGACGGCCTGCCCGAATGGCAGCAACATCTGCTCACCGATCCGCAGACCTCAGGCGGCCTGCTGATTTCCTGCGCGGCCGCATCGGCCGCACGGATTCTCAAGCAAATTCAGGATGCAGGCTATCCGGCGGCGCGGATCATCGGCAGCGTCGAGGCAGGTGCGCCGGAAGTGCGCGTGAAAGGCTGAGGTCTTTTCAGCACCCGGGCCAGGCTTCGCCTTCCATCCACGCTTCATAGGCGGGCGCGATCGCGTCACCGGTAACAAGCCCGTCTTTCCAGTCGCCTGCGTCAGGCTGGACCATGAGCAGCCAGCCCGCGCTGTAGCAGTCTTCGTTCACCATCGCGGGACGCTTCATTGCGGCTTCGTTCACGGAGACGACCCTGCCCTCGAACGCCGCGCGTACGGAGCCAATCCATTTTGCGCTCTCGACGGTCGCGAACGCTTTGCCTTTTTCGAACGAGATCCCAGCGCGCTTCGGCGAAAACACGATCACTTCGCGCGCAAGCGCCACGCCGACGACCGTCATTCCCGCTCTTACGAGACCGTCGTCCGCGGGAGCATACCAGACGTGATGCTTCACATCGTAGAACAGCGCATCGGGAAAATTGCAGCCACGAACAATCGGCACGAGATCGATTCCTAATATGTCAGCACGCGATATTCGTCGCCCATCAGGCGCTCGATCATATCCGCGGTACCCATCATGCCACTGCATTCAGGAATGAGATCGGCGTCCGTTGCGTCGAACAGATCGAGGTTGGCCGGGCACGCCCAGAACCGCGCGCCATGATCGCGCGCTTCCTTGATCCAGTCGTAAACGGTTTTGGGATGGCCCGGCTTTACGTGCAGTTTTTCGGCAACGCCTTTGAGCATCAGCTTGCCTGCAGTCGCGGCGCAAATGATATCGACTTCGTAATCCATCGCAGCGGCAACCGCCGCATGATAGAAAGGCGCTGCCAGTTCTTCACCGTTGCGCGGATCTGTATTGACGAGCACGACCAGAAGCCTGCGTTTCATGCCGCTACCTGCTCCGGAAACGTAACCGATGCCAGCCCGGCTTCGGATGCGAGCAATTCGTTCTGCAGCCCAATTTCATCGGGAGATAACGCGCCGCTTTCAAGTGGACGGCCAAGCGCTTTGCCCACTGCCTGCGCGAACAGATCTTCCACCTGTTCGATGGTAACGGGGCTTTCCGCAAGGGCAGACACCGTCGTCACGCGATCCGCAAGACCGGGAATTCTCAGAATATCGCCCATGACCATTACATCAGGAGAAACCATCAGCGAGCCCTGATAGAGCAGCGTCGAGCCGTGGGAAAAACCGCTCGCCCCGAACAATTTCTTTCCGCCTGCAACGACGTCGTTGTCCGGGCGAAATTCCGCCGACACGCCAAGTCTGGCAAGCTCGCGCGCAATCGAACTGCACACCCGCGCCGGCAGCGTCGCGGTGCTTATGCCATCCTTTGCGGTAATCACGAGATCGAAGGTCATCACCCCCGCATCCATGTAAATCGCTCCGCCGCCGGTAATGCGGCGCGCAACTTCGATGTTCCGGCTTTGGCAAAGAGCGAGATCAACTGCTTCTCCGGCACGCTGATTGCGGCCGAGCAGCACGCATTCCGGATAGCGATAGACGCGAAGCGTATCGTAGATTTTTCCGGCATCGTGCAACTCCACCATCGCGGCGGTCAGTGCAACATTGCCACGCCCGCCGAACCCCGCGTCGCGGATCAGGCGAAGTGCAGTCATTGCGGCTGGACTTCCTCGATCTTGAGCCGCCTGCCCCATTTGTCGAAAAAGTGGCCTTCGTTCAGGACCATCCGGTCTTCCACGATCCGCTTTTCGAGCGCACGCAATTCGCTTCGCGCAAACTCGTCCGCGAGCGGCCCGCCCTCGCTGTCGCGAAGCGGCATAACCATCGCGCCATCCCATTTCACGTTCGCGCCACGCATCATCGAGCTAAAGGCAAGCCAATCGACCTTATCGCCGATGACGTGGAAATAAGTCGAGCGCAGCGGCGTCACTTCGAGGCCGCCGATCGAGACCAGCACTACCAGCGCAGTAAAATGACCGGCATCGCGAAATTCCTCCGCGATCCAGTGATTGAACTCGGCCGCACGATCACGAGACTTCGACAAGCGGAAGCTCCGGAATTTCCTGCTGCATCAAGGTGAGAAATGCCGCTTCGCGGTTCTGCCCGAACCATTCTTCGAAGGCTGCCAGCTCTTTCGAAACATTCGCGGCATCCTGCGCGCTCGCTTCCGGTTTTGACGCAGCCCAGAGCGCGAGCGTAACCGGCTCGAATCTCGCCACGACCTCGCGCTGCGACTGGCTGCCTCCGGTCCAGTTCACTTCGATTAGAAACGCGGAAGCCCCTTGTGCCTTTGCATCATCCTCGTCTTTTGCAGCCGACACCGCCGCGCCGATCGCTTTGATAAGATTCAGACGCCGGAACGCAAAGGCGCGCTCTTCCTCGAGTTCACGCATCCGTTTCGAGATGTTGTTCCGGAACTCGTCCTCGGCCGCATTCGCGGCACGCGCCTGACGATCGAGGTCGTCGAAGTATTTGGTTAGATGCTCGCTCACCGAACGTTGCTCCGTTGGTCTGGCGGAAGAGAATGGGAGTCGAACCCACCAAGGACCGGCTCGCGGCCCTTCCCGGATTTGAAGTCCGGACGCCCCACCGGGGACGATGCTCTTCCAATCACTGATGCCGCGCCGGGTTCATCTCCGCCGACGCGACGAAACAGATCGAGACGGTGCTTGTTGATGCGCCGCAAGTCGCCGCGGCGGATCGTAACACCGTGCCGGTCGAAAAACTCCAATATTTGAATCGCAACTTTGCGGCCGTTGTCCAGCCGGTCGCGAAGCTGGGCGGCATTGAAACTGCCGTCCTCAATCTTCGCTGCAACGTCGCAGCATATTTCCACCATCTCGGCGACGGTGCCGCGCAGGAAGAAATGATCATGCGCTACTTCATCGACTTTACCCATCCGCGATAACACTTTGAATAATCTGCGGATTTCAGTTTCTTTGACGGCCAGAACGGTAGCGATGTCGCGCACCCGCGGCGGTCGGAAGCGTTCTTTGCCCCCGATCATGGGCTCTATCTTTTTCCACAGCGCGTCGTCCTGCGGCGTCAGCCGCACTTCATGTGCAGCGAGCCTCACCCACGCGCCGTCGAGCGCAATTTCCTTGCCTCGTGCGAGACCTTCCAGCACGGCGGAGAACGCCGCCGCCGGGAGGCGCGGCTCCATCAGCATGCGTAGACGCTCAAAGCCGATTCCGGCGAGATCCGGGTTCTCTTTGTGATAGCGCTCGAGCGCCGCCAGGATCGCCTGCTTGAGCCGCGTCCAGTTCGACAGCGACAGCACAAGCTCGGACTTCGGCGTCGCAAGCCGCACGATCTCCACCTGCTCGGTCAGGCGGCTGATCTCCTGCGCACCCAACGCCCGGTCGCGGGTGAATGCCGTGAGTTCGACATAACCCGGCGCCTGTTCGAGCAGCGCGGCCAGCGCTTCGTCTGCGCGAGACTTTGCCTGCGAGCGAAGCTGCGCGATACGCTCAGAGGTGCGCCGCTTGCGGGACGGCGCGCGCAGATCGAGAAACCGCCCGCCCGCGATGGTACGCTGGGCGGTGGTATCGCGAAGCACGAAACGGTCGCCGGTCGCGGCAGCGATCGGTTGCTCCAGGACCAGTTGAACCAGCGACTCCTGCCCCGGAGCGGCCGGTTCGTCCTTTAAAAGCACGACCCGCGCACCCACTTCCGACGACGCGTGATGGAGCCGCACCGGCATCCATTGCGTCAGCGGCTTCTGTTCGGACGGCAACACGCGGACCGACACATCGATGCGATCCGTGGGGGCGTGAAGGCCCGGGTCCATCACGACGTCGCCGCGCGAGATCGCTTCCTTGGTGATTTTCTCACCCGCGAGATTGAGCGCGCAGCGATCGCCGGCGATGCCGTATTCGGCGGGCTTGTTCTGCGCGTGGATAGCGCGCACGCGCGCGGTCAATCCCGACGGACTGATGACGACCGGATCGCCAACCGCAACCCGGCCGGAGAGTACCGTTCCAGTGACGACCGTGCCGGCGCCGGGAAGCGTGAACGAGCGGTCGACCGCGAGCCGGAAACGGCCGGCCGCTGGCCGCCTTTCAACTGCAGCGGCCGCGAAAAAGAGTTTTGCGCGCAGCTCGTCGATGCCTTCACCGGTAATGCTCGAAACCGCAACGATTTCCGCATCTCTCAAGCCCGTCGGCGCGATGGTGTTCGCAACCTGTATCTTCACTTCGGCGAGCCGCTCGGGGCTCACCATATCGGCTTTGGTGATGGCGACGATGCCGCGCTCGACGCCCAGAAGATCGACAATCGCGAGATGCTCGGCCGTTTGCGGCATCACGCCATCGTCCGCCGCCACCACGAGCAGCACGAAATCGATGCCGGTCGCGCCCGCAAGCATGTTGTGGACAAACTTTTCGTGACCCGGAACATCGACGAAGCCAAGCGTGGTGTCGTCGATCCCCGGCAGATAGGCGAAGCCGAGATCGATCGAAATGCCGCGCTTCTTCTCTTCTTTCAGCCGGTCGGTATCGATGCCGGTCAGCACGCGAACCAGCGACGTCTTGCCGTGATCGATATGTCCCGCGGTGCCGATGATCATGATACCGGCTCCGGCAGGGGCATTTCCGCGAGCTTCTTCGCGCGCTCCTTATCGTAGTCGTTCATGGACGCGCGCACCGGATCGATGAACGGAGTTGCGAGCTGGCTGCCGCCATATTGCCCGCGCAGAAGCCACATCAAGGCGGATACAGGATCGCGCGCCACGCCCGCGCCGAGATGATAAGCCGCGCCGAGCATAGCCTGCGCGTCGGCGTCCCCGCGAGCCGCGGCCTTGTCCCACCACGTCACCGCCTGCACCGGATCGCGCTCGACTCCGAGCGCGTTGTGATAAATCAGGCCGAGCCGGGTCATCGAGGCGGCATTGCCCTGTGCTGCCGCCAATTCCGCGAGCCGTTTCGATTCCACGAAGTCAGGCGAAATGATCTCCCCTTCCAAAAGCATCCAGGACAACATGTCCTGCGCCGCAGCGTCTCCTTGTGCAGCAGACGCACGGTAGAGCTCGCTGGCCTTGGCCGCGTTCTCCTCGACGCCTTCTCCCTTGAAATAGGCGGCGGCAAGATTGCGCTGGCCAGCCGGATCTCCGTTCTCAGCGGCAAGCGTCAACCACTTGATAGCAAGTGCGGGGTCGCGCTCAACACCAAGGCCTTCCGCGAAGCAGGCACCGACATTGTTCTGCGCGCGCGGCACGCCCTGCTGCGCGAGCGGCCCCCAGATGGAAAGTGCGGTTTCGTAATCGCCCGCCTGCGACGCCTGAAAGGCGGCCGCCATCTGCTCGGCGACCGAAGTGCCGGCGGCTTCCGTTTGCACTTTCTTGGCAAACCAACCCATCACGGTTTCTCTCCGGGCTTCAGCGCGGCGAGATTGCGCACAAAATCGTCCTCGCGCTCGAGACAGCGAAGATCAAAAATGAGCGCCTGCTCTTCGATATGGCCGATCACCGGCGTAGGCAGAGCACGAAATGAGGACGAAAGTGCAGCAATCGCGCGTCCGCTGCCACCCTTGGCGCGAATGCTGATGCCGGCACTTTGCACCGTCTCCTGCGGCAGCGAACCGGAACCGACCTGGCTCGCGCAGCTTGTAACAGCAACTTCGAAATCCGCTCCCACCGCTTTCACAAATGCCGGCAACAACCGTTTCGCTGCGGCCTCGATCCCGGATTTCTTGCGGGCGAGAAAGCGAAGCGTCGGCAACGCTGCCGCGAGCCGGTCCGGATCGCGGTAAAGCCGCAGCGTCGCTTCGAGCGCCGCCAGGCGAATTTTGTCGACCCGCAACGCACGCTTCATCGGGTTCTTATTGATCCGTGCGATCAACTCTTTCGATCCGACGATAAAGCCTGCCTGTGGACCGCCCAGAAGCTTGTCGCCGGAAAAGGTGACGATATCCGCGCCTTCCGCAACGGCTTCGGCGACCGTTTGTTCGTGCGACAGACCAAACTTCGCAAGGTCGATCAGCACGCCGGAGCCCAGATCGTTGACCAGCGGAACCTTATGCTTCCTCGCAATCGCCGCGAGCTTGTCCGCCTTCACTTCTTTGGTGAAGCCTTCGATCCGGTAGTTCGAGGTATGTACCTTCAGGATGAGTCCGGTCTTCGATCCGATCGCGCCGAGATAATCCTTCTCATGCGTGCGATTGGTGGTGCCCACCTCAACGAGTTTGGTGCCCGCACGAGACATGATTTCGGGCATGCGGAAGGCGCCGCCAATCTCGATCAGTTCGCCGCGCGAAACAATCGACTCCCTGCCCTTGGCAAGCGTGTTCAGCACGATGAGTACGGCGGCAGCATTATTGTTGACGACCGTCGCGGCCTCCGCGCCGGTTAATTCGCAGAGCAATTCGCGGATCAGTTCGTCGCGCTCGCCGCGCTTGCCTTCGCCGATATCGAACTCCAGCGCGATCGCTTCGCGCATTGCCGCAGTCGCGGCCTCGACCGCAACTTCCGCCAATTGCGCGCGTCCGAGATTGGTATGAAGAACTGTACCACTCAGATTGAAGACAGCACGAACTTTGGGCCGCGCGTCAAACTCAAGCTTCGCCCGAGCCTCTTCTGCGACATCCGTTGGCTCAACAGCACGTACAGCATTGCCACGCATCTTGCCGCGCATCTCAGCAAGCGTCGCACGCACGGCTTTCACGACCGCAGGCCGGCCGAAAAGCTCCACCGCCGCAACAGCCACGGAAGTTTTCAGCACCTCGTCGACCGATGGAATATTGCGAAGCGACGCTGCACCCGCGGACACGATGCGCGACCTCAATAGCCGATCAGAAATGGATTGACCCCGCCCCTGCGGAAGCCAAGCTCTTGCACGAGAATGTCGAGACCGAGGGTCGCGACGTCATCAGCGATGGGATCAAGGTCGCGGTTCTTCTGCTGATACAGCATCTTCACATAGCCGCGGCAGTCCTCGCAGATCTCAGCCTTGATTTGGCCTTCGTATCCCTCGACCTCCTGATACTGCATCTTCTTGTTGGAGCCGCACAACGTGCATTGCACGCGGATGTAATTCCAGAAGGTTCCGCAAAGCGAACACGAGCAGAAACGCGTCCCATCCGCGCCCGTCCAACCGACAATCATCGTGCTCGACGGCGCGCCGCCGCAACACGGGCAGATGCCGTGGCCGAGATCGGTCAGCGACTTCTCGTCCAGTTTCGATGCGAGCCTGACAAAATGCACCTGCAACGCCGCGGCGACGAAGACGTGCTCCGCAAGCGCCTCGAACGGGATCGCGTCGGCCAGCACATTATGCTGCATCATGCTACGCGCTTCCCGGTCCGTCGCCTGCACGCGCTCCAGTGCAGATCGCGCCTCGCGCGGCATCTCAAGCAGCGTGGCGCTGGCAAGCAAGCGGTCGAAAACTTCTTCAAACGCCTTGTCGGCGTTGAACGTGCTGCGATCCAGCGGTGGAAACTTGTGCTCGCCAGCGCGCGCCATAGTGGCGGCGTCCGGCATTTCCGGCTCGGGCAAACCCTGCTGGATATCGGACTGCACCTGCGAAATCCCGGCAAGCAACCGCAGATAAGCTTCCAGCGGGTGACCCGTCGCCAGCGCGCGGAACCGTGCTGCGCGATCCGCGAATAACCGCAGAGGGTCGGGCAGTCTTACGAATGGCGGCTTCGCGATATTGCCGATAATCGATGGATCTGGCTCGACATTTGACATTTATCAATCTCGTGGGCCCGACAGATCAAACGGGGGCTCAAATAAATAGCGCCGGCAGCCACTATAGCCACCGGCGCTGATCATCGTAAAATTTTTTACTTGCCGGATACGAGCTCTCTCAGCCACTTGCGGTGATGGCGCCATGCCCAGCCGCCGGTGACCCGGCCGCTCGTCATTGCGCTGATGGTTCCTCGCACCCAGATCGCCGCGTAGACGTGGACGATCCACACGCAGATTGCCGCTACAGCAGCGAGCGCGTGCACGAGGACAGCAAGACGGCGCTGCTCGATCGAGAAATATCCGCCGAAATACTGTTCCCAGATAACGATGCCGCTCGTGATCAGAAGAATAATCAGGATCGACATCGACCAGAAAACCATCTTCTGGCCGGCGTTGTATTTGCCGACTTCCGGAAGGTTCTCTTCGTTGCTGGTGAGCACGTCGCGGATCTTGCCCAGCCACACGTTGTCCGTCCGCTCCCAGAGATTGAGTTTCCAGAAGCGAATGAACAAACCGATGAAGCTGAAGAAGAGCACGACGCCGATCCAGGGATGGATCGCTCGCGTATTCGGACCGCCGCCGAACAGGCCGGTAAGCCAGAACAGCGACGGGTGGAACAGTGCCAGACCGGAAAGGGCGAGGAGCACGAGGCTCGCCGCCGTTATCCAGTGATTGATGCGCGCGCCCGTGGTGTAACGGTCGACAGTGACCGGCTCACCACGGTGTACGGCATCGCCACGAGCTACTTCGGTGCTTGTTGCCATGACTTACTTCTCCGCAAGCTTCTTGGCTTCCTGCTCGTCGTGTTCGGTGACGCGATTGGCGCCCGCGACCACGTGATGCAGAAGACCGAAGCCGGCCGTGGCAATCATCGCCGTGAGACCCGCATACTTCGTGAACCCCTTCCAGAACTCGACCAGCGGAGAAATCCGGGGATTGTCCGCAAGGCCTGCATAGAGGTTCGGCTTGTCGGCATGCTGGAGCACGTACATGACGTGCGTACCCTGCACTCCCGGCGGATCGTAGAGGCCGGCGTTCTTGAAGCCGCGCGACTTAAGATCCTTGATCCGGAAGTCGGCCCACTTCTTCATCTCGTCCTTGGTGCCGAAGACGATGGCCTGGGTTGGGCAAGCCTTCTGGCAAGCCGGTCCCTGGCCGACCGCGACACGGTCGGAGCAAAGCGAGCACTTGTAGGCCTTGTTATCGACCTTGGAGATGCGCGGAATGTTGAACGGGCAACCTTTCACGCAATAGCCGCAGCCGATGCAGTTGGCTTTCACGAAATCGACGATTCCGTTAGAGTACTGCACGATCGCGCCCGGAGCCGGACAAGCCTTGAGGCAGCCTGGATCTTCGCAATGCATGCAGCCGTCCTTGCGGATCAGCCACTCCAGGTTGCCGGACTCGGGATTCTCGTACTCGGTGTAACGCATCAACGTCCAAGTATTCGGCGTCAGATCGTGCGGGTTGTCATAGACACCCACGTTGACGCCGACCTCTTCGGTCAAGTTGTTCCACTCAAGGCACGCCACTTGGCATGCCTTGCAACCGATGCACTTGGACACGTCGATCAGCTTGGCAACCTGCGTCTGCCGCGGTGAGGCGGGCGTGATGCTGGAGGCCGAACGCTTGACCAGGTCCTTTTCACCAAACTTCGCGTCAATCGGCTTGGCGATGGGGTTTGGAATTACAGGATACATTGCTCTTCCTCCCCTTATGCCACCGGCCCGGAGATGGGCTCGATATTGACCAGGAACGCCTTGAACTCAGGCGTTTGCGAGTTTGCGTCGCCGACGTAAGGCGTCAGCGAGTTGATCGGCGCAGCCGTCTTGGTTTCGCCGATGAAGCCGAAGTTCAACGGCAAGCCGATCTGGTGGACGGTTTTGCCATCGATCTTGAACGGCTTCAGACGCTTGGTGACGACCGCCTTGCCCTTCACTTCGCCGCGGTTGGACCAGACCCGGACCATCTGGCCCTTCTTGATCCCCTTCTCCGCTGCGAGCTGTTCCGAAATTTCCACGAAGAACTCCGGCTGCGTGACGGCGTTCGCATGGACACTCTTGGTCCAGTAGTGGAAGTGCTCGACGAGGCGATACGTGGTCGCGACGATCGGGAAATCCTTGGCATTGCCGAAGACTTCCATGTCGTTCTTGAACACGCGCGCTACCGGGTTGCCCTTAAGCTTCGGGAATACCGGATTGCTGGCGAGCGGCGTCTCGAAGGGCTCCATGTGGACCGGAAGTGGACCATCCGCCATCGGTGCCGCGAAGAGGCGGGAAACGCCCTCCGCGTTCATGATGAACGGTCCCGTGCCGTTCGACGGTGCGTTGGTCGGCACGAAGTCAGGAACGTCCGCACCGGTCCAGCGCTTGCCGTCCCAGAAGACGTACTTCTTCGCATCGCTCCAAGGCTTGCCCGCCGGATCGGCAGACGCACGGTTGTAGAGAATGCGGCGGTTGGCCGGCCAGGAGAAGCCCCAGCTGCCGAACACGTTCATTCCCGACGGGTCCGAGTTGTCGCGGCGCATGGCCCAGTTGCCGTTCGGACCGTAGAAGCCAGTGTAAATCCACTGGACGCCATCGGTCGAACCGTCATCCCGCATTTCGCCGAACGTGGCGAGCTGCTGGCCGGCAGCACGAACAACCTTACCTTCCGCATCCTTCAGATCGACGATCGCCTTGCCGTTCAATTCCTTGGCAAGTTCGTCGGCTGACGGATGATGCGGGTCCTTGTAGTTCCAGTCGACGGCAGTAATAGGCTCGACGAATTTGCCGCCTTCCTTCTCGTAGAGCTTTTTGATCCGAATGAAGAGGTCGGACAGGATCGCAATGTCCGTCCTGGACTGCGCATAAGGATCGGCGGCCTGCCACTTCCACATGACCGCGCGGCTCGAGTTGGTGAAGCTGCCCTCTTCCTCGAGGAAGGCAGTGACCGGGAGCATGAACACTTCGGTTTTGATGCTGGCGGTATCAACATTGTTGAACTCGCCATGATTTTCCCAAAACCGGGCCGTGTCCGTCTCGATCGGATCCATGCTGACCAGGAACTTCAGCTTCGAAAGCGCCGCGATAACCTTGCGGGAATTCGAAACCGACATGATCGGGTTGAAGCCCTGGCAGAGCATGCCAGTGGTCTTGCCCTGATGCATGACGTCGAACATGCGAAGCACGTCATAGGCCACATCGAGCTTCGGCAGCCAGTTGTAGCCGAAGTCGTTTTCCTTCGTGGCTTTCGCGCCGTACATGCTCTTCAGGAAGCTCACGTAGAACTTGCGATAGTTCTGCCAGTAGCTCGTCTGATTGGCCTGGATCGGCTTGAACTGACGCTTCGTCAGATGCGACTCGAGCGTCGGCTCGCCGTCGATCGGCATTGCCAGATAGCCCGGCAATGACGCGGTCAGCGTTCCGATGTCCGTGATGCCCTGCACGTTCGAGTGACCGCGCAGCGCGTTGATGCCGCCACCGGGCACGCCGATGTTGCCGCACAAGAGCTGGATCATCGCCGCGCAACGGATGTTCTGGGCACCGTGCGAATGCTGGGTCCAGCCGAGCGCGTACATGATCGTCATCGAACGATCTTTGGTCGCAGTCGAAGCCGCCCACTCGGCCACCTTCAGGAACTTCTCCTTCGGTGCGCCGGTGACGCGTTCGACCATCTCTGGCGTATAGATCGCGAAGTGCTTCTTCATGATCTGATACACAGAGCGCGGATGCGACAGCGTTTCGTCCTTCACGACGAAACCATCCGGGCCCATCTCATATGCCCAAGTGGCCTTGTCGTAGGAACGAGTGCCTTCGTTGTAGCCCGTGAACAGACCGTCCTGGAAGCCGTAGCCTTCCTTCACGATGAACGAGATGTTCGTGTAGTTCTTGACGTATTCGTGCTGAATCTTGTCGTTCGTCAGCAAGTAATTGATGACGCCCGACAGGAAGGCGATGTCAGAACCCGAGCGGATCGGAGAATAATGATCCGCCATGGCAGCCGAGCGGTTGAACCGCGGATCGACGACCATGAGTTTTGCGCCACGCTCCGCTTTCGCTTCCGTGACCCACTTGAATCCACACGGATGCGCTTCAGCAGCGTTACCACCCATGATCCAGACGACATCAGCGTTCTTGATGTCCGTCCAGGAGTTCGTCATTGCACCGCGACCGAATGTTGGGCCCAAACTGGACACCGTCGGTCCGTGTCATATCCTTGCTTGGTTCTCGATCTGCAACATGCCGAGACCGCGGGCTACCTTCCAGGTAATCCATCCGGTCTCGTTGGTGCACGAGCTTCCCGAGAGGAAAGACATCGTCGGCCAGCGATTGACGGTCACACCGTCTTTGTTCTTTTCGATGAAGTTTGCGTCGCGATCTTCCTTCATGAGCTTCGCGATACGATCCATCGCGAAATCCCAGGAAACCGGCTCAAACTTATCGCTACCGGCCTTGCGATACATCGGCTCCTTCACGCGCGTCTTCGCGCGGACGTAGTCGATGGCGCCGGCGCCCTTCGGGCACAGCGTGCCGCGATTGACCGGGTGATCGGAGTCGCCCTCGATGTGGGTGACTTCCATCTTATTGGTCTGCGCATTCTTCGCGGAGAAAGCGATCATGCCGCAGCAAACTGCGCAGTACGGACAGCTCGTCCGCACTTCCTTGGTCATCGCGAGCTTGTAGGGGCGGATCGAAGCCGCATGCGCGACCTCCGCCTCACCAAACCCAAGCGCGCCAAGCGTAGTTCCAGCGATACCGGCACCGCCGACTCGCAAGAACTGTCGCCTAGACAGCTCCATGTTCATCTGGATTCCCTCCTTAGGGGCTCAGCCCGCGCCGCGGGACTCAACGCTCAAATTACACGCGTTCTAGACAAAGTTACTTTTGAGTACCTTTAGAGTCAAACAAGTGCCTGAAACACAAAGGTTTTTGTGCAGCGCAGTAAGAGCTTGAAAAATATGCACCTAGATTAGAATGGTTATATTCATCTGACTATAACAGGTGCAACATTTTGGTTCCCAACTATCAATTTCTACATTCTATGAAACTGAAAAGAATCAATAGATAAATTCTATCGATAGAGTGGCACGCTCAACTAAAATTTACAGAAAATTTCCGGCCCTCAGCCATGATTGACCGGCGCAGGCACTTCCTCCACTTTAGAACCAGTGAACGTAAAAGTTGCTCCCGTGTATCGGGGCGCAGGATTGCACAGCCCAACCGGCGGCCCTGCAGGGCGCGCCGTTGCGATTTTTATCCGCGCAGCGAACCGCGTCCTGCTCTTCACACTCTTTATTATTAGTGCGGCAGCGAGTGCTGCCTTCGCAGCCGAACCGGCAGATTTGCGCGCGGCTTCCGCTCCTGCTGGGCCCCTTTTCCGGCTGGATGAGTTTCGCGGCAAAGGCGCGCTCTCGCTCGCCGATCAGCGCGGCAAGATCGTCCTGCTCCACTTCTTCGCGACATATTGTGAGCCCTGCCGCCCGGAAATGGCGTCGCTCAATCGCTTTCTCAAAGCGAATGCCGGGAAACCATTCTCCGTGTTTGCCGTCGATGTCGGAGAGATCGACCTGCGCGTGCGCGCCTTCTTCGAAAAAGAACCGGTCGATTTTCCGATCGTGCTTGATCGCGACCGGAAGGTCTCGAAGGCATGGGGCATCTACGCGCTGCCCACCACGATCGTGCTCGATGAGAAGCTTCAGCCAAAACTGATCGTCGAAGGCGACCTCGACTGGAGCCATCCGGAAGTTCTGCAAAAACTCGAACCCTTGCTGCCGGCGCGGACGCACCCTGCTCCGCGCACTGGCGGCTGAAGCAATCCAGACAGGGAGGAAAACAAAATGGATAGACGCGACTTTCTGAAAGGCACGGCCGCCGCATCGATTGCGGCTGCGCTGCCAACGTCGGCCTGGGCTTCAGGATACAATCCCGCACCCGGAAAATGGTCGACCTTCGACGTCGTCACCCGCGTGGAGATCGCGAAGCCCGGCAAGAACATGCAGGCCTGGGTGCCGCTTCCCTCGATCAACAATCCGGAGTGGTTCCGGGTCTTGAAGAA
>CAUJKG010000082.1 GCA_963205465.1 Pseudomonadota bacterium
ACGACTGCTGCCCACCATTCGCTCGCGCTGCCGCCGCATAGAGATGAAGCCGCTTTCCGTCAGCGAGGTTGCGAGCGCACTGGGCTCGATCGCGCGGGACAATCCGGAAATCGAGCAGGCGGATATCTCTGCCGCGGCGGAAGCAAGTCAGGGCAGCGTAGGCCGGGCGTTCTCGCTGCTCCATGGCGATGAAGACAACCTCGCCATCCTGAATCTGACGCAACAGTTGCTTGCGCAGCTTCCGGACGTGCCGTCCGGGCAGATCGCAACGCTCGGGGACAAGCTGCGCGGCGACAATCTCGAAGTATTCGCAGAGGCCGTAGGAGACTGGCTTGCCGGAGCGGCAACCGGCGAAGGGGAGCCCGCGCGTCTTGCGCAGTTTGCCGAAGCATGGGACAAGGTCCGCCGCGCCACGGCGACCGCCGAGACCTACAATCTCGACCGTAAGCCCTTGGTGTTTCAGGTCTTTACGATGCTCTCCGAAGCGGCCCGCGGCTGAAGCCGTGAAAGAGGCCAAGGAATTTCTTTCAATGGCTGACAAGCCGCGCTTTTACATCACGACCGCGATTTCCTACCCGAACGGCGCGCCGCATATCGGTCACGCGTATGAGGCGATTGCGACCGACGCGATCGCCCGCTTCAAGCGCCTTGACGGTTATGATGTCTTCTTCCTGACCGGCGTCGATGAGCACGGCTTGAAGATGACGCAGACGGCGGCCGCGCAAGGGATCACGCCGCGCGAACTTTCGGATCGCAACGCGCCACTGTTCAAGGCCATGTGTGACGGCCTGAACATCTCTTACAGCCGCTTCATTCGCACGACCGAGCCCGCACATTACGAGTCGAGCCAGGCCATCTGGAAGAAGATGGAAGAGGCCGGCGATATTTATCTCGGCACCTATGCCGGATGGTATTCCGTGCGTGACGAAGCGTTTTACGCGGAGTCGGAGACGACGGTAGGTGAAGATAAAATACGCCGCGGACCGCAAGGCACGCCGGTCGAATGGACCGAGGAGAAGACCTATTTCTTCCGGCTCTCTCGCTATGGCGAAAAGCTGCTCGCGCACTACCGGGACAATCCAGGCTTCATCATGCCGGAGACGCGCCGCAACGAAGTCGAGAGCTTCGTGAAGGCAGGGCTCCAGGACCTTTCGATCTCGCGCACCACCTTGACGTGGGGCGTGCCCGTTCCCGGTGCGCCGGGTCATGTGATGTATGTCTGGGTCGATGCCTTGACCAACTACATCACCGGCGTTGGCTATCCCGACATCAATGCGGAAAACTTCAAGAAGTATTGGCCGGCCGACATCCACGTCATCGGCAAGGATATCGTTCGCTTTCACGCGGTTTACTGGCCGGCGTTCTTGATGTCGGCAGGGATAGCGCTGCCGAAGAGCGTGCATGGCCACGGCTTCTTGTTGAACCGCGGCGAGAAGATGTCGAAGACGCTCGGCAACGTTGTCGATCCCATGGACATGGCTTCGCATTACGGCGTCGATCAGATCCGCTACTTCTTCCTGCGCGAGGTGCCGTTCGGTCAGGACGGCAGCTACAGCCACGAAGCCATCGTGAACCGCACCAACGCCGATCTTGCCAACAACCTCGGCAATCTCGCGCAGCGCTCGCTCTCGATGATCGCGAAGAACTGCGCCGCGCAGGTGCCGCAGCCGGGCGCGCTTTCGGACGCCGATCAGGCCATTCTCGCCGCGACCGATGCCTTGCTCGCGCAGGCCCGCGACTACATGAAGACGCAGCAACTGCATCTCGTGCTGCAGGCAGTATGGTCGGTCGTCGCCGACGCGAACCAGTATTTCGCCGCAAGTGCGCCATGGGAGCTTCGCAAGAGCGATCCGGCGAAGATGGCGACCGTACTCTGGTGCACGGCGGAAGTCGTCCGTCAGGTCGCGATCCTCGCGCAACCCTTCGTGCCGGCGGGCGCCGCAAAACTGCTCGATCTTCTTGCCGTGCCGGAAGCTGCACGTGATTTCGCTTCGCTCGGTGAAAGCGGCCGTCTCAAGGCTGGCACGCCGCTGCCCGCGCCCAGCGGTATTTTTCCACGCTATGTCGATCCGGAAGAGGGCAAGGCCTGAACCATGCTGGTCGACAGCCACTGCCATCTCGACTTTCCCGATTTCGCCGCCGAGCGGGATGCGATCGTGGAGCGGGCGCGCGCGGAGGGCGTCGAGCTGCTGGTTACGATCAGCACGCGGGTTCATAAATTCCCGGAAATCCGCGCCATCGCCGAAAACTACGAGAACGTGTTCTGTTCGGTCGGCACCCATCCGCATCACGCCGACAAGGAGCCCGAGATCACGACTGCCGATCTCGTGAAACTGACAGATCATCCGAAGGTGGTTGCAATCGGAGAGGCCGGGCTCGACTACTTCCGCAACAACAGCTCGGTCGCGGGACAGGAGCAGGGCTTCCGCCGCCACATCGCGGCCGCGCGGGAAACCGGGCTGCCGCTCGTGATCCACGCGCGCGAAGCCGACAACGATGTCGCCCGCATTCTCGAGGAAGAGTCGGCCAAAGGCGCATTTCCCTTCGTCCTGCACTGCTTCACCGGCGGCGAGGATCTCGCGCGGCGCGGCATCGCGCTGGGCGGTTACGTTTCCTTCTCCGGCGTGATTTCCTTTAAGAAGAACGACGGCTTGCGGGCCATCGCGGCCGGGATTCCGCGAGATCGGATTCTTGTCGAAACCGATGCACCGTTTCTGGCGCCGGAGCCTTATCGCGGAAAGCGCAACGAGCCGGCTTTCGTCACCCATACTGCGAAAGCACTGGCTGCCGCGCGCAACACCGATACCGCGACGATCGCACAGCAGACCACGGATAATTTCTTCCGCCTCTTCTCGAAGGTCCCGAAGCCAGCGTAAACTCGGGCTTGGAATGACCTATACCTTCACCATCCTTGGCTGCGGCTCATCTGGCGGGGTTCCTCGCGTCGGTCAGGGCTGGGGGGCCTGCAATCCCGACAATCCGAAAAATCGCCGCCGGCGCTGCTCGCTGCTGGTAGAGCGCCAGAGCAACGGCGGACAGACCACGGTCCTGATCGACACCTCGCCCGATCTTCGCGAGCAGTTGCTCGACGCCAACGTGAATGCCATCGACGCCGTGCTCTATTCGCATGACCACGCCGACCATACCCACGGTATCGACGATCTCCGGCCGCTCGCGCTGGTGCAGCGAAAACGGATCGACGTCTATGCCGACGAGACGACCTCGAAACTCCTCCACAGCCGCTTCGGCTATTGTTTCGAGACGCCGCTCGGCAGCGACTATCCGCCGATCCTGCAAGAACACCGCATGCGGGAAGGCCGCGAGGTCACCGTATCGGGGGCGGGCGGCGACATCACCGCACTGCCGTTTCCGATGCAGCATGGTTCGACGCGGGCTTTGGGTTTCCGGATCGGCAAGATCGCCTATTCCTGCGACGTGAACGACCTGCCGCCGGAAAGCCTCTCTGCGCTGGAGGACCTGGACCTCTGGATCGTGGATGCGCTCCGCTATCGGGTGCACCCCAGTCACTTCTCAGTCGAGGAGACGCTGGGCTGGATCGAGCGCCTCAAGCCCAGACGCGCGGTGCTGACGAACCTGCATACGGACCTTGATTACGAAGAGTTGCGCGCCAAGCTGCCGGATCATGTGACGCCCGCTTTTGATGGGATGATTATCTCGACAGATCAATAGATTGTCGAAGTATAATACAGCGCGAATAGATTAGGCGATTTCTCATAGAAAGTAGCATCCGATAATCGCCGGAATACATTGATATTCAATAGTTATTTCTGTCGTATCCAATCAGATCGAGCCCGGTCCAGTGCCCCTCGAGGAGATCGGGATGATCGGACATGCCGTCCGATACGAGTGACGGCGCCTGATCGATGACCCGGTTTCTGCCGGTTCGCTTGGCTTCGTAAAGCGCCGCATCCGCAATTACGAGGGCCCCTGCGAGCGTCTCCGCATCCTCCGGCACCACGGCGACCCCGATGCTTGCGCCGACCGGAAATAGGTTGCCGTCGATATCGACCGGCTCGCGAAGCGCGTTGCGGATCTCGTCGCCAAAGGCTCGCGCCGAGGCTCTCGGGTCGGCAGCACCTGGAAGCGCGATCAGCGCGACGAATTCGTCGCCGCCTAGCCGCGCAACCATGGCCCGGTCGCTGGCAACCGCAGCAATGCGCCGCGCCACCGCAGCCAGCACCTTGTCACCCATGGCATGCCCGAAGACATCGTTGACCGGCTTGAAGCCGTCGAGATCGATCGCAAGCAAGGCTTCCGGAATGAGGTTGCCGCGCTTGTCGCGCTCGGTACCGCGCGTAAGCATCTGGCGTTCCAGATACCGGCGGTTCGGCAGCCCGGTAAGCCGGTCCAGATAGGCGAGGCGCTCGAACTCCGCGATCATGGAGTTGAAGCTTGCGGCAAGGTCGTGCAGTTCGCTCGCCACGCGCGGTGACAGATTCACGCGCGTGCCCATGCGGCCGGCTTTCAGGCGCAACGCGGTCGCGTTGAGCGTCCGGACGCCACGGAGCACGCTGAACTCGGCAACGGTCAGCGCGAGGCCGATCGAGCCTGCTGCGACCAGCAGGAGCCACGCCAGATCGATCCAGAAACGCTGCTGAATCGGCCCCAGCACGATGTTGCGATCGAGCGAAACAGCGACGGTGAGCTGCATGTCCTTCACATGCGCGATGCCATAAATCCGGTCGATCCCTTCGTCGTGAAACTCCAACACCGGAACAGCGGCGGTGACGAGACGTTGCAGGGTTGCATCGCTGGTTCCGGTTTCGGTGATGCTGGTCACGCCGGAATTTCGCACATGGCGCGAGACCAGTCCGCCGTCGCGATTCATGACGAGCACCAGCCCCTGATAACGCTGCTGTGCGGCGTTCGCGACGGCAGGCAGCCAGTTCATTTCGACGCCGATCACCACGACATTGGCAATTTCGCCGGCCGCGTTCCGAATGGGCATGGCCATCGCAACCACGGGCTGCTTGGTAACTCGTCCGATGATCGCCGCGCTGACCGTAAACTCTCCCGTGCGCAGCGTTTCCTTGAAGTAAGTGCGGTCCGCGAAATTCATTCCCCGCGCAGGCAGGCGACTTCCGCAAAGACCCACACCCGATTTGTCCACAAGAAAAATCGACGAAGCCCAGGATGCCTTGGCGTTGATGTTTGACAGCAAACCATCGCAATCGGGCCGGCTGGCGATAGCCGGAATGTGCTTGATCGCTTCAGCAAGCCCACGGGCGTTCAGCACGAGGTTATGTTGCTGACTGGCGGCGGATTGCGCCAGCGACGCCGCAAATTC
>CAUJKG010000083.1 GCA_963205465.1 Pseudomonadota bacterium
GCCGAAGATCAGCGGCGAGTTTTCCGGCACGCTGATGCACGCCAAAGACTACAAATCGCCGGAAATCTTCGAAGGCAAGCGCGTGCTGATCTGCGGTATGGGCAACACCGGCTGCGATATCGTGGTCGATGCGATCCATCGCGCCAGCCGCGTGTTCTGGAGCGTGCGCGGCGGCAATCACTTCGTGCCGAAATTCGTCGCCGGGAAACCTGCCGACGAACGCAATCACAATGCAAAAATTGTTTTGCCGAAGAAGCTGCGCTCGATGCTGCACGAACCGGTTGCACGCTTCCTGGTTGGCCCGCCCGAACGCTTCGGCTTGCCCAAACCTTCGCACCGGCTTTACGACCGCACGCCGATCGTCAATTCGCTTGTCTTGCAACATCTCGGTCAGGGCGATGTTTCGCTGCGCAAGCCGGTACAAGCGTTCGAAGGCAACGCTGCAATTTTCGAAGACGGCACGCGCGACGAGATCGACATCACGGTCTTCGCCACCGGCTACAAGATCACTTTTCCATTTCTTGACGATTTCGCGCCGCTGAACTGGCAGCCGCAGTTCGGTGCGCCGCGACTTTATATGAACGTGTTTCCGCGGGAAGATAACGGTCTCTTCGTCGCCGGACTGCTCGAAGGCGCGGGCGTAGGCTGGCCCGGACGGGCGCTCCAGACCGACCTCATCGCGGCTTACCTGAAGGCGAAGAAAGAAAAGCCCGGCGCTGCGCAGGAGTTTCGCCGGGAAATTACGCGCTACGCGAATACGCCCGCCGGCAAGGAACGCGGCGAGCACGGCATCTTCGTCGACTTCCTGCAATATAAGCGCGACCTCAAACAGGCGATCGCGCGGCTTACGTGAGTTCCCCTTCATGCGAGAGGGAAATCATGCGACAAGTTCTGCTGCTGCCCGTGACGACCGGAGACACCCTTGCGCTTTCTGGATTTCACTTCCTGGCAAAGCATTCTCTTGACCTTCATCGGCTTCGCCTTGCTGACGCTTATCAGCATGGGCATTCGCCTGATCATGATGTTCTCCATCCAGCAGCGCCGCGAGCGCGTGAACCGGCAAATCAACGAGCGCCTGAAGACGCTGATCGCCGCTTACAAGACGCTCGGCGGTTCCTTCACCGGAACGCTGACGGTAAATCCGGCGCATATGCGCGATGCTCGCAGGGCGCAGGATCAGCAACCGCAAACCCGGAGCGAAGAGGCCGTGCTTGACGAACCGAGTTCGGAACGGAGCCGGAGAATTCGCGATGCCGTGGAAGCGGCGCTTTCGGACATCATCCTGCTCGGCACCGAAGAACAAGTGCGTCTCGCCGCACAGGCAAGCACGCAACTCGTGAACGGCGAGCATGTACGCACCGACAAGCTCGTGGTTTCACTACGCGACTTCATCCGGCAATCTCTGGACCTCGCGCCTATTCCGGCGGACACCGAGATTCCCGTGCAGGGGCCTGCGCGTCCATCCGGCTCAGGCAAAAGCGGTGGCAATCAAGGCGACCGCCGCCGCGGTGGAGCCGGCATGGGCATGGGAATGGGTGCTGGCGGCAGCACCGGCGCCGGATTGAGCGGCTCCGATCCGTCCAACACCGACACGCCGTCATGATGCGCGATGTTGATGACCGAACATCAAGGCATGGGTAGCAGTGAATGCGTTTCGTATTTCCACACAGTCATGCGTTTCGCAGAGGCCGCGTCACTGTCGATGACGACGGAAAAGCCGGACCGGAATGCCTGGTCGAATTTGGCGACGGCGTTACCGTCATCGCGGAATGGCGGAAAAACGAAGCAGATATTCAGCTTTCCGTTCCCGACTATCGCACCGCGAAGGGCACGCTTGTGACGGCGCGAACCTGGCGGCTCACGCGGGGCACGGATGGCCTGTGGCGGTCGGAGCGCGTGTCGTGAGCGCCGAAAGCCGGTCGGCCTAAGGCTTCAAGCGTCCGGCAGGATTACCGGGTCGCAAAGCGCCAACTCAATCCGCCACGCAGGACATGCGTCCGAATTTCGACATTGGTAACGCCGCCAACGACGGCTGGTGTCGCGTATGACTGGTCACCATAATCCGAATAGAGATACTCGAGGCGCGCGATGAGATTTGGACGGAAAGCGTGTGCCAGCCCCAAGCCGGCCGTCCATCCTAGTCTGGTATCGCTATAGGATTGCCAGCACCCGCCAAGCAGCGACAGAACGCATCCGTCGAAGTTCGCGTAAGCAACACCACCGGTTACGTAAAGCAATGTCGAATTGATTGCGCGGCCGGCAACGCCGCGAAGCGAGCCTCCCCATTTCATATCGACGCGCGTACTATTGCCAAACCCTACGAATTCCGCGTCATCGGCAGCGCGCACACCCCAGAAATCCGCTTCGACTCCGAAAACCCAGCGCGAACCCGGCGTATGCCAACGGTAGCCGAGATGGCCGCCGGCAATAAAGCCGCTCGGCTCTATATCGGCAGTAATCGGAAGAGCTGGAATAGTCGTCGGAGTTTTTGCAGATAGTCCGCCGAGATCTATTCCCGCGTAAAAGCCACTCCAGTTCATTTGCGGCTCAATTGCCAAAGCATCGCCGGCGATAGCGAACACCGCAACGGCAGCGACAATTGTTTTCCGCATAGTCCCGAACCCCCGACCTTGAAAAGCAAATAAGCGGGCGCAAACACTGCGCCGTTGACGGCCAGTATCCAGATAGTGACAAAGAAAAAGTCCCCCGGCTGGAGGACGTTCTATGCCAGTCTGCGGCTGGCGCGGCGGCGTGCGATCGATGATCCCCCAGGTGGGGGATAGAGAAGCTTTGGTTTAAAACAAATATAGCGACTGGCCAGGGCCATTATTAATATGAACACTCCCGATCCAGCAGCTCTTTCGAACGTCATCGGCAAAATTTACGACAGCGCCATCGATCCGGCGCTATGGCCAAGTGCGCTCAAGTCTGCAAGCGCATTGGTGGACGGCGTCTTCAGCTATATTGCGCTTTGGAACCCTCCCCGTCGCCAAATTCGAATCCTCGCCTATTGGAGCGAGAACGAGGAGCTAGTTCGCTCTTACAATGCGATTATGCCCAAGATGCCGTTCTGGGATATTATCTCTCAGTATCGAATGGGCGACTTAGGCTGCAATCGGGAAATATGGCGGCGGACGGGCATCACCGAAAGCGAGATGCTGAGCACGGAATTCTTCAAAACATTTGCAACCCCTTATGGTCTGCGCGACGTGCTGGTAGGCACCGTCATCAATGACGGCTCCAACGTCAGCTCAGTTTGTCTTCACACCCCTTCGACGCGCGACCTGATCGGCCCACGCGACCTGATGATCATGGAATTGCTGCTCCCGCATCTGCGGCGCGCGCTCACCATCGGCAACCTGCTTGATATGAAATCCATTGCCGCGGCCGGCCTCGCGTCGACGCTCGATGTCTTGAAGTTCGCCGTGATTCTGGTCGATCAAAACGGGCAAATCCTCCACAAAAACCAGGCTGCTACGCAACTGCTCTCCGACAGAAGCGTGATTTCAGCAAACGACAATATGATTGCAACACATCATGCCGGCGCAACAAATGCGCTGAAAGCTGCAATTGAACGCGCATCAAAAAATGAAGGCAAGCTGGGCTATGGCGGGATCGGCGTTCCCCTTCACGCGCGCAATTCCGGCACTGCCGCTGCCATCGCTCATGTGCTTCCGCTTGCCGCGGGAAGCATGAGGCCGGCCCTGTCTCTGGGTGCTGTTGCGGCTATTTTTATTTCGCGCACCGACGAACCGCCGCAGCCGCCGCTTGAAACGCTCATTGCACTTTTCGACCTTACGCCAACTGAAGCGCGCGTCATGGTCGAAATCTCGAAGGGAAAGAACCGCTCGGAAACGGCAGCCTTGCTGGGCATCGCGCCGTCTACCGTGAAAACCCACCTCTCGCGGGTGTTCGAGAAAACGCAAACATCGAAGCAATATGAGATCGCGCGCCTTGTGGCGCGGCTTACACCGCCGATTTCAACGAGTCAGGCATAGTCCGCGGCGCTACGGCTGCGACCCGAAGAAAAGGTCAACGACACCATGTCGTGCGGCTTAGCGCAGGGCGGCGCGCGATTGACTTGGCGGAGAGAGAGGGATTCGAACCCTCGATACGGTTTCCCGTATACACGCTTTCCAAGCGTGCGCCTTCAACCACTCGGCCACCTCTCCATCTTCAGGCACCTTTCGGGCAGGCAGGGGCATAATACGGCTGCGCAGGAAGGACAAGAACACCACGCAAATTTTGGCGCGCCGCCGCCAACTGGAAATTGCCCGGCAATAGCGCTATTTCCCTGGCCATGGTCCGCTTTCTGTTTCGTTTCACGGGGCTTTGGCTGGTCGCAGGCGCCTTCGTCGCGCTCGTGATCGACGGAACCCGTAGCGTCAGCGCATCGCGATTCATCTTCGCCCCGGTCCGCGATATCTGGACCATGTTTGATGCCGCGACCCTCAAAATGGTGCAGGAGAAAGCCGCTCCCGGCCTTGCCACGCAGCTCCTGGAAGGGCTGCTCGCCATGCCTTTCTTCGTCCTGCTCGCGCTATTCGGCTTCCTCTTCCTCCTGATCGGGCGGCGCAAACACGAGCGCGTCATCGGCTATTCTTCGCGGGACTGAAGCTTTCCCTCGCGAGGCTTTGATCGGCGCCCCGCTCGCGAGGCCGCGTTCCGGCTCCTATATTGAGGCCAGAAACAAGGGAGACCCCCGATGCTCTTCTTCCGTAAAAGCCTGGAAATTCCCGCGGCGAAGGACGCCTTGCCCGGCCGCAAGTCCGCGATTCCGACCGCCGAGACCCACTTCGTTCTGAAGACGCCGATCAAGGGGCCTTATCCTGCCGGTTTCAAACAGGCGATTTTTGGCCTCGGCTGTTTCTGGGGCGCAGAACGCAAATTCTGGGAACTGCCAGGCGTCTACACCACGGCCGTGGGTTATGCCGCCGGCCATACCCCGAACGCGACCTATGAAGAAGTATGTTCGGGCCGCACCGGGCATAACGAGGTCGTGCTCGTCGTTTACGACCCCGCGAAGATTTCGTTCGCGCAGCTCCTGAAGACCTTCTGGGAGAGCCACGACCCGACGCAAGGCATGCGCCAGGGCAATGATATCGGCACGCAATATCGCTCCGGCATTTACGTCTCCGGTGCGGATGAGCAGGCGGCCGCACAGACCTCGAAGGCCGAATACGAGAAAGCGCTCAAAGCCAAAGGCTATGACGGGATCACCACCGAGATTCTTCCCACGCCTGCGTTCTATTTCGCCGAGGACTACCACCAGCAGTATCTCGCGAAGAACCCGCATGGTTATTGCGGTCTCGGCGGTACCGGCGTCGCCTGCCAGATCGGCACCGGCGTTTCCGCGCATTAGAGCGCGATGGCTTTTCTTCGAATCGCCATCCCGCTTTAACTCTTTGATTGAGCATGATCTTTTCCGAAAACGCTTCACACTTTTCGGGATCATGCGCTAGCGCTTGCAAGAATCTGCCCTGCCGTGGCATCGGTCTCTCATGACCGAACCGCGGCAGGTACCCTTTCTGGAGCGCTGGCTCGAGTGGCTCATTTTCCAGAGCCGCTGGGTCATGGCGCCGTTCTATTTCGGTCTGATCGCCGCCCTGTTCGTCCTGCTTTTCAAGTTCGTGCAGGAACTGATCCATTTCATCGCGATCACGATCAGCGCGACCGAGGCCGACATCATCCTCGGCGTGCTCGCGCTCATCGATCTTTCGCTGACCGCGAACCTCGTGCTCATCGTCATCTTCTCAGGCTACGAGAACTTCGTCTCGAAGATCGATCCCGAAGGCCATCCGGACTGGCCGGAGTGGATGACGCAAATCGATTTCTCCGGGCTGAAGCAGAAGCTGTTCGCCTCAATCGTCGCGATCTCCGCGGTGCAGGTGCTGAAGGCTTTCATGAAGCTCGGCAACGTGACCGACGGCGCGGTGGGAGCGACCACCGACCGCTATCTGTTCTGGCTGGTCGGCATCCATGTGGTCTTCGTGCTTTCGGGGCTTGCGCTGGCCTGGACCGACAGGATCGGCGACCACGGCAAGAAAAAAGGCGGCCACTAAAGCCGCCTGCGCTTTCTTTATTTGCGCATGATCTTTTCCGAAAACCGCTTCGCACTTTTCGGGATCATGCTTTAAACGCCGAAATAGTCCCGGTACCAGTCCACGAATTTGCCGACGCCTTCTTCGACCGGCGTCGCGGGCTTGTAGCCCGTCAGCTGCTGCAAAAGATCGGCGCTCGCAAAGGTATCGGTCACATCGCCCGGCTGCATGGGGAGAAAATTCTTCTCGGCAATACGGCCGAGCTTCTGTTCGATTGCCTCCACGAAGCGGGTCAATTCCACCGGCGCGCCGCCGCCGGCATTGACGACGCGAAACGGCGCGGCAGGGCTTAGCGAATCGATTGCGTCGCTTGCCGCACCCCGTTCCGGCACGACCGGCACCAGCCGCACGATCGCCTCGACCAGATCATCTACATAAGTGAAGTCGCGCGACATGCGGCCTTCGCCATAGATGTCGATCGGCCTGTTCTTGAGAATCGCATCCACGAACTTGAAGAGCGCCATATCGGGGCGGCCCCAGGGACCGTAAACGGTAAAGAAGCGCAGCGCGGTCGTCGGAATATTGAAGAGATGCGCATAGGAATGCGCCATCAGTTCGCCGGCCTTTTTGGTGGCGGCATAGAGCGTCAATGGATGGTCCGCGCGATCGTTCTCCCGAAACGGCATGACCCGGTTCGCACCATAGACCGAACTCGTGGAGGCAAAGATGAAATGCTTCGGCGGCGACGGCCGCATGATTTCCAGCAAGTTGAACGTGCCGTCGACATTTGATCGCACGTACGCCTCGGGATTTTCGAGGCTGTAGCGCACGCCCGCCTGGGCGGCGAGATGCACGATGACGTCGGGCTTCGCTGCGCCATGGATTTCGGCAATGAGCTCGCCGTCTTCGAGGTGCGCGACATGCGCGGTAAAGCGGTTGGAGCCCGCGAGAATGGCGTGGCGGCGCTTCTTCAACTCGACGTCATAATAGGGCGTCAGCGCGTCGATGCCCTGTACTTCATGGCCGTCGGCAAGCAGCCGCTTCGCGAGGTGGAAACCGATAAAGCCTGCGGTGCCGGTAATCAGAAAACGCATCGCCCGTATCACTGCAGCCTGGAAGGAAGTGGCGCACCCGACACGATTCGAACGTGTGACCTTTGCCTTCGGAGGGCAACGCTCTATCCAGCTGAGCTACGGGTGCGTG
>CAUJKG010000084.1 GCA_963205465.1 Pseudomonadota bacterium
CGCCTTTCAGCACGCGATCGGTACAGTCGCGGCAGAAGGTGCATTCGAATGTGCAGATAAACGCCTCGCGCGATTGCGGCGGCAGATCGCGATCGCAGCACTCGCAATTGGGACGTAGTTCCATCATCGGCATGGGACATCCTCCGTGACTGAGCCTAGAAGCGGCCTTCGCCATTGACGAGCCAAAAATAAAAGCCAAGAGTACCTCCGTTCCGAGGGGAGTCCTGAGCGCGGGAGCGCAAGACGGGCTGAGATTCCGCGATGCGCGGTAACCCTTTGAACCTGATCCGGGTCATGCCGGCGAAGGGACAGGACAATGCACGGACTGAACGTCCATCGACTCCTTCTACATCCATTTTTTCGCGGGTGCGTTTTTGCGCGCCTGCGCTTTTGCGCGTGAAAGCGAGGCCACCATGAACATCCATGATCGTGAACTGAAGACCCCGGAAGTCACCACCGGCGCGCTCCCCGCTTCGCGCAAGATCTATTCGGCACCGGAAACGGCTCCCGATCTGCGTGTGCCGCTACGCGAGATCGCGCTTTCGGAAGGCTCGAAAGAACCGCCGCTGCCAGTTTACGACACTTCCGGTCCCTACACCGATCCGGCCGTGAAGATCGACGTCGAGAAAGGTTTGCTCCGCCAGCGCGTCCAATGGGTGAAGGAGCGCGGCGGCATCGAGGAATATGAGGGCCGCACAATCCAGCCGATCGATAACGGCAACGCCACCGGCAAATATCTCGCGCGCGCATTTCCAAACACCCCGAAGCCGATGCGCGGCATCGGCTCTGCTCCGGTGACGCAGTACGAATTCGCCAAAGCCGGCATCATCACCAAGGAAATGATCTACGTCGCCGAGCGCGAGAACCTCGGCCGCAAGAAAATGCTGGAGCGCGCGGAAAGTGCGCTTGCCGACGGCGAACAGTTCGGCGGCAGCCTGCCCGCCTTCATCACGCCGGAATTCGTGCGTGACGAGATCGCCCGCGGCCGCGCGATCATTCCCGCCAACATCAACCACGCCGAACTCGAGCCGATGATCATCGGCCGCAATTTCCTCGTGAAGATCAATGCCAACATCGGCAACAGCGCCGTCACCTCTTCGGTCGAGGAAGAAATCGACAAGATGGTCTGGGCGATCCGCTGGGGCGCGGATACGGTGATGGACCTGTCCACGGGCCGCAACATCCACAACACGCGCGAATGGATCCTGCGCAATTCGCCGGTGCCGATCGGCACCGTGCCGATCTATCAGGCGCTGGAGAAAGTGAACGGCGATCCGGTCAAGCTCGACTGGGAAGTCTATAAGGACACGCTGATCGAGCAATGCGAACAGGGCGTCGATTACTTCACGATCCACGCCGGCGTCCGCCTCGCTTACGTGCCGCTGACCGCGAACCGCGTCACCGGCATCGTCTCACGCGGCGGCTCGATCATGGCGAAGTGGTGCCTGTCGCGGCACAAGGAAAGTTTCCTCTACGAACGCTTCGACGAGATTTGCGACATCATGCGCAAATACGACGTGAGCTTCTCGCTCGGCGACGGCTTGCGACCGGGCTCCATTGCCGACGCCAATGATCGCGCGCAATTCGCGGAACTAGAAACGCTCGGCGAGCTGACGCAGATCGCGTGGCAGAAAGGCTGCCAGGTGATGATCGAAGGCCCCGGCCATGTGCCGATGCACAAGGTCAAGATCAACATGGAGAAGCAGCTGAAAGAATGCGGCGAGGCGCCGTTCTATACGCTCGGACCGCTGACGACCGACATCGCGCCGGGCTACGACCACATCACGAGCGGCATCGGTGCGGCGATGATCGGCTGGTTCGGCTGCGCGATGCTTTGCTACGTGACGCCTAAGGAGCATCTCGGCCTGCCGAACCGCGACGATGTGAAAACCGGCGTCATTACCTACAAGATCGCGGCGCATGCCGCCGATCTCGCCAAAGGCCATCCGGCCGCGCAGCTACGCGACGACGCACTAAGCCGCGCACGTTTCGACTTCCGCTGGGAGGATCAGTTCAATCTCGGCCTCGACCCGGACACCGCGCGCGACTTCCACGACGAGACGCTGCCGAAGGACGCGCACAAGGTGGCCCACTTCTGCTCCATGTGCGGACCCAAGTTCTGTTCGATGAAGATCACGCAGGACGTGCGGGATTACGCGGCAACCTTGATTGATAAAGAATCCGGCATGGCGCAGATGAGCGAGAGGTTCAAAGCGCTGGGCGAGCAGGTTTATGTTGCGGCTGATGCGGTGAAAGAAAGCAACAAGGCACTCTGATCATGACACATGTCACCTATAGAATAGTCCGCCACGACAGCGGCTGGGCTTACACCGCGAACGGCACCTTTTCAGAGCCGTTTGCAAGTCACGACGCCGCGCTCGCGGCGGCAAGGCGCGCGGCGCAGGAGCAACGCATCCCCGGCGCAAGCCACGTCATCGAATACGAGGATGAGAAAGGCATGTGGCACACCGAAACCGCCTTGGGCAGCGACCGGCCGGAGACGGATGTGAAGGGATAGCATCCGGCGCGAAACTTCTCTTACAATTCCGTCACGGACAGCGTTTCAGCTCCGCCTGAAAAATGACTTCGCTCTTGCCATCTCTGATGTAATTGCGCCGCCACAGATTACGTGCACCGCTACGATTGAGTTGCTCGTACGTGACGATGCCCGGGAAAATCTCTTCTTCGAACTCGACGAAATAGGCGAGCTTGCCGTCCGTCAGAAGGCGCTTCGAAGTACCCTCGTTCGTGACGACGAATTGCGGCTCGGCAGGGGTCGTTCTGCCGCTGATCGCCATCGGCGCGACAATATTCCCGAAAACAAATTTGACCTTGGAACCATCGCGCGAAATCCGCACCCGCTGCGGTACGCCCGGCGTTACGCCCGCATCAGCGCACCACTCTCCTTCATACGCCGAAAGAAAAGCGGAGGCCTCGGCCTTGCTGTAGCTGTCGAGCGGGCCGCCGACAAATTTCTGCTGCCAGTAGTCCGACAGAAACGGCACGGAAACCAGTCCGATAGCTACCGTCGCGAGTAACGACAACACGCCGATAATAATATTCGAATCCCTGTACCAGGGACTCTTCCGGTCGCCGGCCGCCGGCTTCGCTGCCGGGTTTTGCTGAAAGGCCGCTCTCGGCTTCGGCACCGAGGTTTGCGCGGCAGCGGGTTGACCGGCCTGCGGACGCGCTGGCTGCGATGCAGGAGAAGGCGGCGTTCCGAAGTCGAATATTTCCTGCGCATGCACCCACTTTTTTGAGGCCTCGTCCCAAACCAAGTCCTGCGGCCCGAGCAAGCTCGCGTCGATCAGCTCGTAGCAACGAGCGGTCGTGAGGGGCCCATAGCTCTGTCCCTTGATGGAAAGATGCCATTTCGTTTCGCCGGCTGCGTTCACGGACGAAATCCTTCTTACGTTTGTGCGTCATCTTAGCGGGTTCTTCGGCGCTGAAAACGCCAAGACGGAGCAGTCTGCCCAACAAATTTTCGGCCCAGGATGCCTTGGCTCTACCCAACGCACACATCCGTGATCGCAGTAACCCCAGCGTGATTTGAAAACGCTGCCCCGCCGGGAGCATCTTTCCGCCATGGAAAGGACAACGGCCATGGCACACGCAACGGGCAAATGGAGTAAGGGCGTAAAGAATTCGATCGCGGCAGCAGCATTCCTGCTCGCGGCAACACCGGCAATCGCCGGCACCTCGCGCGGCTTCGAGAACGGCGGCTACTTCACCCGCTTCGATCCGGTGGTCGCCGAATTCAACGAAACCCGAAAGCCGTTTCGCATCGTGGGTCTCTGCCAGTCCGCCTGTACGTTGTTCCTCTCGATCCGCAACGTCTGCGTCGAGCGCACCGCGCGCTTCGAGTTTCATGCGGGCAGCGACGGCAAGGGTAACATCCTGCAGTCGGCGACCCAGCACATGATCGATGCCTACAATCCGAAGCTGCGCCGCTTCGTGATCCAGAATGGCTACATGGAAACGCTGGCGTTCAGCGCGATCTCCGCCGACGACATGATCGACAAATTCGGCTACACCGAATGCACGCCGGAGCATCGTCTCGCGAGCGCCGACGACCAGTTCGAGCGCAGCAACGGCTACAGCAGCGAGGGCAGCTATTCCGAACGCCCGCTACGCAGGCGCGTCGCAGACATGCCGCGTAGCAGCGAAGGCAGCTATCGCGCGCGCTGATCCCGCGCGCGGCCTCTCCGCCCCCCTTCGCGCTTCTCAAGCGTGCGAGCCGGTGCGCGACATCGAAGCCGTTGTCCTGCAGCATGAGCATAGATAGGCTGATGCTGCAGATGGCGCTCCGGCGCTCGATTTCCACTGAAGACGGGATGCCATGCTCCAGCGGCCCGCTCCAAATCGCGTCGTTGCAACGCCCCCGGCGACAAGTTTCGCCGCCCAGCTATTGGCACCCGAGTTGTCGGCTTGGCGCGGCGAGCAACCGCTCTGGAAAGTATTCTGGCTTTACGGCGTCGCCGTCAGCAGCGCGCTGATTGCGACCTATCTCTTTGCCTTCCTGGTCGATCAGGTCGCCCTGCGCCAGGTCCTCGTGATCTGCTTCGCGCCTTATACGGCCTGGCTGCTGGTTTCGATTTGGCGTTGCGCAAACAATACGCACGAGCCGTTGTGGAGCACGCTGGCGCGCTTCCTGACTGTCGCCTGGGCGTGCAATGCAGGGCTGGCAGTAATTTTTATCGAAATGAATCTGATCGCACACTACTACATGCAACCTTGAAATCTGCTCGCTCCGGCAGAGTCATCCAAAGATGCGCCTCCTCGTTTCGTCCCGCCGCAGATGCATCAGCCGGTTTCCGGCGATCGGCGCGATATGAGCAAAGCATCCCGGCTTCAATCGCTGCTCGACGCCACCAGAGACTTGTCGCCGGCCTATTTCGCCATGGTCATGGCCACTGGGATCGTCTCGCTCGGAGCCTACAAGCTTGGGATGCCTGTGCTGGCGAAGGCGCTCTTTGCGATCAACCTGATCGCCTATGGCGTCCTCGTGGCGCTGACGATCGTGCGGCTGATCAGGTTTCCCAAACTCTTCCTCGCCGACCTCACCAGCCATCAGCGCGCCCCTGGTTTTTTCACCTTCGTCGCCGGCTCCTGCGTGCTCGGCAGCCAGTTCATCATCATCGCCGGCGACAACCATATTGCCTTCGTGTTGTGGACACTGGCCATGACCCTCTGGGTCGTGCTGATCTACACGATCTTCACCGCGTTCTCCGTCAAACAACAGAAACCAACGCTTGCCGAAGGCATCAACGGCGGCTGGCTTTTGTCCGTGGTATCGACGCAGGCGATCGCCGTACTTGGCACCCTGATTGCCGCGCGATGGCAGCAGCCCTACCGGCTCGAACTCAATTTCGTTGCGCTGTCGATGTGGCTATGGGGTGGCATGCTCTACATCTGGATGATCGCGCTCATTTTCTATCGCTATATCTTCTTCGAATTCTCGCCGGGCGATCTGTCGCCGCCGTACTGGATCAACATGGGGGCCATGGCGATCTCGACGCTCGCGGGCGCGCTCCTGATCGAGAACGCCTCGGATGCAGCGCCCTATCTCCAGTCGCTCTTGCCCTTCCTGAAGGGGTTCACGGTATTTTACTGGGCGACCGGAACCTGGTGGATTCCGATGCTCGTGCTGTTGGGCATCTGGCGCCACGTCTTCAGGCGATTTCCGTTCCAATACGATCCGCTGTACTGGGGCGCGGTGTTTCCGCTCGGCATGTACACAGTCGCCACGTGGGAGATGGCAAAGGCAATGGAGCTTCCGTTCCTCGACATCGTGCCCCAGCTGTTTATTTACGTGGCGCTACTGGCATGGGCTGTTACGTTTGTCGGTCTGATCCGCGCCGTCAGCCGTACTCTGACCGCAGCGCTCGCCCGCACATCATCTCGTTAACCTCATTCTCCTACCCTGAGAGCGCAAGTGTGAACGGAAGTTCCCGCCTGCATCCATCCTTTTGGGACGAGTTTCAGGGACGAATGGAGGGAATGATGAAAAGAATTCTGTTTGCCACAGCACTGTCGCTCGCAAGCCTGAGTGCGGCCGGCACGGCACAGGCGCAGAGCCAGACTTTGACCGGGGCCGTGGTTGGCGGATTGACCGGCGCGCTGGTCGCGGGGCCCTTCGGCCTCGTAGTGGGCGGCGTCAGCGGCGCGGTAATCGGCAACAATATCGAGCGTCCGCGCAACGTCTGCTACATCAACAACCGCGGCCGCGAAGTCTGCCGCCCGCGCTGAAGCGCGCATCCCATACGCATTGACAGGCCGCCTCAGAGGCGGCCTTTTTCGTTGGCGATCACACGCACTCGTGATCCGCATCTGTGACGGCCATCACACGGCAACGGCGCCTGCGCCCCTAGGGTCTTGCCAAGACAAGGATGAAACGAACTGACGACCTTGGGGCAAACCATGATCAGCAAAGCAATTACCATCACCGCCGCCGCTGCGATTTCCGTCATGTTCGTGATCGGCAGCGCGAAAGCCGAAGGGCCCGGCAAGCTGATCGTCAACGAGCTTTCCGGAAAGTGCCTCGACGTACCCGGCATTTCCAACAAAACGCCCGGCACGCCGCTGCAACTCTATGACTGCGAAGTGAACGGCTTCGAGGTAAACGGCAAGGAGTCGGACCAGTTCTGGGTGTTCGACCGCAAGGGACAGATCCGCAATACCCTGTCGGGTATGTGCATCGACATTGCCGGGACGGAAAAAGACAGCCTGATCCAGGTCGAAACTTGCGACACCGCCAATCCGGCGCAGGTCTGGATCTTCCACGAGAACGGCTTCATCGAAAACGAAGCCACCGGCAAATGCATCAATGTTGCAGGCACGCCGGGCACCGCAACCAATACGCCGCTCTTGTTGTCGGAATGCGAAGTCGGAAACCCGCAAACCGATCAGCGCTGGCGCGCCTGAACCACCCCCTTCAAGTGAGCCTCCCCGCCTTGGCGCTGCATGAAAATGCAGCGCCATTTTTCTTGCTGCTTCTGTCGGCTACACGACCGACACAGGAATAAAAAATTTCTGCGAAGAATTTCTTTCGCCCGGCAATTGAATTAAATCGACCGGCGTCTGACCCAACGAAACGACTTGAAATCCGTCAGACAAGGAACACCAGCCATGCTGAAGAAAAGTGCTGTTGCCGCAACCGTCGCGGTGTCGTGCCTCGCCTACACCATGTCCGCGCAGGCGCAGACGCGCTGGATGCAGACCTGCCCCTCGCCCGGCAACATTCGCTCGGTCGATAGCAAGACGAAAGCTATCGTCAACTTCTCGAACAACACGGGAAAGACCATCAACATCGTTTGGCTCGATTACGAAGGCAAGCGCAAAACCTACAAAACGCTGAAGCGTGGCGAAGTCTACGAACAGCAGACCTTTGTCGGCCATCCCTGGCTGATCGTCGATCAAGATGGCGGATGTCTGGGCGTGTACTGGCCGAGGTCGGGAGAACAAATCGCGGAAATCTACGCCGACCAATAATCACGGGCGATCTACGTGACACGCGACGATGAAATGGGCGCCCATTCGGAGCGCCCATTTTGTTGCCGTCAGCCCAGATAATGCCGCTTGGAAAGCGCAACGCCGTTGTGGCGCAAGATCGCGTAGGCGATCGATACGTGAAAGTAGAAGTTCGGCAGCGCATGACGCTGCAGGTAATGCAGCCCGGTA
>CAUJKG010000085.1 GCA_963205465.1 Pseudomonadota bacterium
ACGAAGAAAGTCGCGCCGAGGAGCATCAGCCACGACGCGATCGAGATGATCTGCCCGGCGTCGTTCATGCTCGCATCCATGAAGAAAGCCGGAAGCTCGATGCGGAACGCGACCACGATCACGGTCATGATCGTCATGAAGCCGAAGGCAAGGCCGACCGCGACGAAGCCCGCAAGCCGCGCGCCCGCCGGATTCTTCCGTCCCGCTTCCTGCCCGACCCGCACGGTCGCAGCGAGCGAAATGCCGAAGGGAATCATGAACAGGATAGCCGCGATCTGCAACGCTATCTGATGCGCGGCGAGCGCGCTTGCGCCGAACAGGCCGACGACGAGACCCGCGCCGCCGAACAGCCCATATTCGAGCAGGAAGGTCGCCGACATCGGCAGGCCGATCGCGACCAGCTGCTTCATCAGATGGCCGTCGTAACGCCAGAAGCGGCCGAGCACCTGGTACTTCTTGAAGGGATGCTGGCTGTAGCAAACCCAGAGTGCCGCCGCGCACATGCCGAGATTGGCGAGCGTGGTCGCGACACCCGCGCCCATGATGCCCAGTTGCGGCGCGCCGAAAGCGCCGAAGATCAGCACATAGGCAATGGCGAAGTTCGCGGGCACCGCTGCAAGCGTGATCCAGAACGCCGGCTGCGGCCGGTTCACCGCGCCCATGAAGCCGCGCAGCGCAATGAACCACCACGCCGGAATGAGCGACCAGGCAAGACCCATCAGATAGTCGTGCGCGAGCGCGGCGGTCTTCGGCTCCTGCCCGAGTGCGAGCAGCAACTCCTCGCCCCAAAGCTGGCCGAGCGAAAGCGGAATGCCGAGGATGGTCGCGGCCCACAGACCCACGCGGAGCGAACGGCGCACCATGCGCGGCTCGCGCGCGCCGAAGGCTTGTGCCGCGAGTGGCGCCACCGCCGAGGTCAGCCCCATGCCGAACACGAAAGCGGTGAAAAGGATCACATGCGCAAGCGCGGCGGCCGCAATCGCGTCGCCGCCGAGACGGCCGACCAGCGCGAGGTCCGTCGTCATCATCCCGACCTGACCGAGCTGCGTCAGCGCAATCGGCAGCGCAAGCTTCACCGTCTCGGTCAGCTCGACGCGCCAAGGGCTCAGGCTCCCCGGCGTCGCGCCGGAGGCGGATATTTTGTTCATCCCGTGCATGGATGCGCGACTTCTAACTCAACTTGCGGCAATTGAAAGGCCGGACCGCTATGCATCTGCTCCACGACGGATGAATGACGCCTGAAGAGCAAGAAAGACCGCAGGTAACAGCGGGTTCAACATTGCGCGAGCCGCACAAGGGCGCGCCAGAAACCACGCGTTCCGCCAGCCTCGTCTCCGCCTCGCCGCTGGCCGGCGTCCTGGTTATAATCCAACAACCGCGAGGGCCGGGCATGAGCGAAGACGAAGGCGCGATCGACTACACGGAAACCGGCGACGGCCCCGCCGTTGTGCTGGTGCCGGGGTCATGCAGCACGGGCAGCGCATGGAAGCCGGTGATGTCCGCATGGGGCACGGGCTTTCGCTTCGTCACCACGAGCCTGCCGGGATATGGCGGCACGCGCGAGCGGCGCAGCGAAACGGACACGTCGATCGCGCATGTCGCCGGCGCAGTCGAGGCAGTAATCCGCAAGGCCGGCGGGCCGGTCCACCTTGTCGGTCACTCGTTCGGCGGGCTCGCCGCTTTGGCGGTGGCGTTACGCGGCAGCGTGCCGCTCGCCAGCCTCGCGATCATGGAGCCACCGGCAGTCGGCATCCTCGCTTGTTACAACGATACGCCGGAACTCGACTTGTTCGGACAGATGCTCAGCGACTACAAGCGCGACTTCACCAACGGCCGGCGCGACGCCATCGCCAACATGATGGACTTCTTCGCGGGCGCCGGGACCTTCGCCTCCTGGCCGGAGCGTGTGCGCGGCTACGCCATGGAAACCACACCAGCGAACTTCCTGGATTGGGGATCCGCGCATGGCTTCGCGCTCACGCGGGACGATCTGGCGCGCATCGATATGCCGACTTTGCTTCTCTGCGGCGGCGTCAGTCATCAGGCCATGCAGCGCATCGTCGCGCGGCTCGGCGACACCATCCCGCACGCGGAAACGGATGTGATCGACGGGGCCGCGCATTTCATGATCACGACGCACGCAGCCGAAGTCGCGGCCCGGCTGCGCCGGCACGTTGCGCGGGCGATGGAGACAACCTGAAGGGTTAGTGCTCCGCGTAAAGCAGAAACTCGGCGTTGCCGTCGCCGCCGAGAATCGGCGAAGCGATGGTGCCGCGCAAACGCCAGCCCTGCCGCCCCACCAATAACTCCACGCGCTGGCACACCGCCATATGCACTTCCGGATCGCGCACGATCCCTTTCTTCAGGTGTTCGCGGCCCGCTTCGAATTGCGGCTTGATCAGTGCGATCAACTCCGCATGCGGGGCGGCGAAATTCAGCGCCTGCGGCAGTACGTGCTCCAGCGAAATGAAGCTGACGTCGATCACGATCAGCGCTACGTCGTCCGGGATTGCTGCTTCTTCCAGCTTGCGGATATCGGTCTGCTCCAGCGAAACGACACGCGGATCGTTTCTGAGTTTGGCGTGAAGCTGGTCCGTTCCGCTGTCCACCGCGTAAACTTTCGCCGCGCCGCGTGCGAGCAGGAGTTCGGTGAAACCGCCGGTCGAAGCGCCGACGTCGAGGCAGACCCTGCCCCGCGGATCGATCCCGAAGTGATCGAGCGCAGCCTGAAGCTTCAACGCACCGCGCGAAACGTAAGGATGCGCGGGTATCGCCACGATCTGCGCATCTTCCGCGAGCGGCTGTGACGGCTTCCGTACATTTACGCCATCCGCGCTGACATTGCCGGCGTCGATCGCGGCCTGCGCTTTGGCGCGGCTTTCGAAAAACCCGCGCAACACGAGCAGCTGATCGGCGCGTATCATTTTTTTCATCGTGAGAGTGCCAGCAGAACCTTTTTCGGCGGAAGCATCGAGACTATATTGCGAAAAATGGGCCGCCGCCGCTTTGGAGAATACCCGTGGTCGACTCGCTAAAGGATTCGGTCAAAGACCTCGAACCTCCGCTCTGCCCGAAATGCCATAAGGAAATGGTCTGGTATCAGGCTCGCCTCGAATCCGTTTCGCCGCGGGTGATCGTGCATTCCTTCGCCTGCACGAGTTGCAATCGTACCACTGAGACCAAGAGCAAGGTGGAAGGCAAGCCGGACATTCCGCCGGAAAAGCTTTCGCGTCCGTTTCGCCGCTTCCGGCGCGCAGCCTGAGCCGCTGTATTAAGC
The DNA here is from genome assembly GCA_963205465.1 of Pseudomonadota bacterium. Classification (GTDB taxonomy): domain Bacteria; phylum Pseudomonadota; class Alphaproteobacteria; order Rhizobiales; family Xanthobacteraceae. The sequence goes on from CAUJKG010000085.1 coordinate 3,278, forward strand.
GCGGCGCGGGCGCACGAGGTTCGACTCGTCCCGGCCGAAGGCGGCGAGCGCGGTGGTGACGATCCCCTTCGCATCGAGGCCCGCCTTCTCGTACATCTTCGCCGGGCTGTCGTGATCCTGGAAGAGATCCGGCAGCACCATCGGCCGGATCCGCAGGCCGTGGTCGAGCGCGCCTTCGCGCGCAAGCAGTTCGAGCACGTGGCTGCCGAAGCCGCCGACCGAACCTTCTTCGATGGTGATCAGCACTTCATGTTCGCGCGCGAGCCGCAGCACGAGGTCGCGGTCCAGGGGCTTCGCGAAGCGCGCATCGGCGACCGTGGTCGAAAGCCCGAGCGCGGCAAGCTCTTCCGCCGCGCGCAGGCATTCGGAGAGCCGCGCGCCGAGCGAAAGCAGCGCAACCTTGGTGCCTTCGCGCAAGACCCGGCCCTTGCCGATCTCGAGCGGCTTGCCTTCGGCAGGCAGCGGCACGCCGATGCCTTCGCCGCGCGGAAAACGAAAAGCGGACGGTCGATCGTCGATTGCAGCGGCAGTCGCGACCATATGCACGAGGTCGGACTCGTCGCCTGCCGCCATCACGATCATTTCCGGGAGACAGGCGAGATAGGCGACGTCGAAGGAGCCTGCATGCGTCGCGCCATCCGCGCCGACGAGACCGGCGCGGTCGATCGCGAAACGGACCGGCAGCTTCTGGATCGCAACGTCGTGCACGACCTGATCGTAAGCACGCTGCAGGAAGGTTGAGTAAATCGCGGCAAAGGGTTTCAGTCCTTCGGCGGCGAGCCCGGCGGCGAAGGTCACCGCATGCTGCTCGGCGATGCCGACATCGAAGGTGCGGGACGGAAATTCCTTGCCGAAGATATCGAGGCCGGTGCCGGACGGCATCGCTGCGGTAATCGCGACGATCTTCTCGTCCTTCTTCGCTTCCTTGACGAGGCTCTCTGCGAACACCTTGGTGTAGCTCGGCGCGGAGGCTTTGGATTTCGCCTGCGCGCCGGTCGCGACGTCGAACTTCACGACACCATGATATTTGTCGTCGGAGGCTTCGGCCGGCGCGTAGCCCTTGCCCTTCTGCGTCACGACATGGACCAGCACCGGACCGGGCTCGTTGTCGCGCACGTTTTTCAAAACGGGCAAGAGATGATCGAGGTTATGACCGTCGATCGGGCCGATGTAGCTGAAGCCGAGTTCCTCGAACAGCGTGCCGCCGGTGATGTAACCGCGCCAGTGCTCGATCCCACGGGTGATGAGATCGTCGATCCGCTTCGGCAGCTTCGCGGTTACTTTCTTGCCGGTGGTGCGCAGCGCGTTATAGGTCGCGCCGGAAATCAGCCGGGAGAAATAGGCGGACATGGCGCCGACCGGCGGCGCAATCGACATGTCGTTGTCGTTCAGGATCACGATCAGGCGGCTGCCGGCGGCACCCGCGTTGTTCATCGCCTCATAGGCCATGCCGGCCGACATCGAGCCGTCGCCGATCACGCAGATCACGTTGCGGCTCTCGCCTTTAAGATCGCGCGCGATCGCCATGCCCAAGCCGGCGGAGATCGAGGTCGAGGCGTGGCCCGCGCCGAAGGTGTCGTATTCGCTTTCCGTGCGCTTGGTGAAACCGGAGAGCCCGCCGCCCATGCGCAAGGTGCGGATGCGGTCGCGGCGGCCGGTGACGATCTTGTGCGGATAAGCCTGATGGCCGACGTCCCACACCAGCCGGTCATGCGGCGTATCGAAGACGTAATGCAGCGCGACCGTCAGTTCGACCACGCCAAGACCCGCGCCGAGATGGCCGCCGGTCACCGATACCGCGTCGATGGTTTCCCGGCGCAGTTCATCGGCAAGCTGGCGCAAGCTCGTTTCCGGCAACGCCCGGATTTGATCCGGCGTTTCGACGGTGTCGAGCAGCGGCGTGGGGGATGGCGGGGCCTGATTGGTCATTCGCCTGAATTATCAGCGTTTTTCGAGGCTTATACAAGGCAAGGACTGCCGCAGGGCAAGCCCTTGAGGCCGTTGGTGCTTCAGGCGCTTAATCCTGATCAAGCGGCGTGGTGCCGGTGGACTTGCCGCGAGCATCCAGCGCGATCTTTTCGACCCGTGCTTCCGCATCTTTCAGGAGCGCGTCACAGCGCTTTTTCAGCGCCTCGCCGCGTTCGTAAATCTTGATCGAATCCTCGAGCGGCACGTTACCGCTTTCCAGTTTCGAGACGATCTGTTCGAGTTCCGCGAGCGCCTTTTCGAAAGGCATCGCGGCTACGTCGCCGTTTGCGGCAGCGGTCTCTTTGGCCATTCAAAAACTTCCATTCAGCCGCGCATCAACGTGCGCACATGGGCTCCCGCGGAGCGGGCGAGTCCTTCCAGATCATAGCCGCCTTCGAGGAGCGATACGACCCTGCCCCCGGCGTGCTTGTCGGCAAGATCCATGAGTTTGCCGGTGACCCAGGCGAAATCGTCTTCGACGAGGTTGAGGTTCGCGAGCGGATCGTTGCGGTGCGCGTCAAATCCGGCCGAGATCAGGACGAGGTCCGGCTGGAAATTGTTGATGCGCGGGAGAATCACGCTCTCGAACGCCTCCCTGAACTGCGTGCCGCCGTCGCCCGCCGAAAGCGGCGCATTCACGATGGTGTTCACGGCACCCGTTTCGCTCTTCGCGCCGGTGCCGGGATAAAGCGGCATCTGATGCGTCGAGGCGTAGAGCACGCTCGGATCGGCCCAGAAAATATCCTGGGTGCCATTGCCGTGATGCACGTCGAAATCGATGATCGCGACGCGCTCCGCGCCATGTTTCTTCTGCGCGTGGCGCGCAGCAATCGCAACATTGTTGAAGAAGCAGAAGCCCATCGGCGTCGCGGTTTCCGCATGGTGTCCGGGCGGACGCATCATGACGAAAGCGTTGCTGGCTTTGCGCTCGAACACTTCGTCCACCGCGCGCAGGCCCGCCCCCACGGCGCGCAGGGCGGGCTCCCACGCCATGGGCGACAGCACGGTGTCGGGATCGAGATGCACCGGCTCCTCGCCCTCGTTGGGCCGGATGCACTTCACCCAGTCGA
>CAUJKG010000086.1 GCA_963205465.1 Pseudomonadota bacterium
GCTTGCGGAGCAGTCGTTCGTGGAGTCGAACTTCGAAGGCACGGTCAAGATCAAGAACCGCGATCTTTCGCAGAACTCGGATAACGACATCATCGCGATGACCCGCAATATGTCGGTCATCATCGTCGATCAGGACGGTACCGAGCGCGCCACGCACCGCATTCCGTTCGGTGCACGCGTGAAGGTGGATGACGGCAGCAAGGTCACCCGCGGTCAGCGTATCGCGGAATGGGACAGCTACTCGCGTCCGATCCTTACCGAGGTCGAGGGCAACGTCGCTTTCGAGGATCTCGTCGAAGGCGCGTCGCTCTCCGAAACGGTCGACGAAGCGACGGGTATCTCCCGCCGCATGGTCACCGACTGGCGCGGCTCGGTTCGTAAGAACGAGGAGCTGCGTCCGGCGATCGTCATCAAGGGCGGCGACTCGGCCACGGCCAAGATCAAGACCCGCAAGAGCGGCGCGGAAGCGCGCTACACGCTTCCGGTCGATGCGATCCTCTCGGTCGATCCGGGCGAGGCGGTCAAGGCCGGCGACGTGCTTGCGCGTGTCCCGACCGAAGGTGCCAAGACCCGCGACATCACGGGCGGTCTGCCGCGCGTGGCGGAGCTGTTCGAAGCGCGCCGTCCGAAGGAATCGGCGATCATCGCCGAGACCGCCGGCACGATCTCCTTCGGCAAGGACTACAAGAACAAGTATCGTCTCTCGATCATCCCGAGCGACGGGAGTGTCGAGCCGGTCGAGTATCTCATTCCGAAGAGCCGTCACGTCTATGTGCAGGACGGCGATACGGTCGAGAAGGGCGACTACATCGTGGACGGCAATCCTGCGCCGCACGACATCCTTGCGATCAAGGGCATCGAGGAGCTTGCCGCTTATCTCGTGAACGAGATTCAGGAGGTCTATCGTCTGCAGGGCGTCGGCATCAACGACAAGCACATCGAGGTGATCGTTCGCCAGATGCTGCAAAAGGTCGAGGTGGCCGATCCGGGCGAGACGGGTCTGCTCAAGGCCGAACAGATGGACAAGATCGAGTTCGACCAGATCAATGCCAAGGCGAAGGAAGAAGGCAAGAAGACTGCGACGGCGACCCCGGTGCTGCTCGGCATCACCAAGGCGTCTTTGCAGACCCGATCCTTCATCTCCGCGGCGTCGTTCCAGGAGACCACGCGCGTCCTCACCGAAGCCGCGGTCAACGGCAAGGTCGATACGCTCGAAGGCCTCAAGGAGAACGTCATCGTCGGCCGTCTCATCCCGGCGGGTACGGGTGCCGCGATGGCGCAGCTCCGCACGGTTGCGACCAAGCGCGACGATCTCATTGTCGCCGAGCGTGACAAGGAGAAGCTGGAAGCAGCACCGGCGCTGCCCGCTGCGGAATAAGTAAAGAACCGCTGCATTGCGGAATAGACTGAGAAGGGCCGTCGCTTGCGACGGCCCTTCTTTTTTGAGATCGTGCATATGAAATTATTTCAGCGTTTTTTTTTGGACTTCCGATGTTTTTTTCGAACTTGGAAATCGTAGATCGCGTCTACGAAGCTAGCGTGATTGCTGAGAAATGGCCGCAGTTGCTGATGGACCTTTCGGGAAACTTCCACGGCAATGGTGGCGTACTTTTTGCGTTTACTCCTCACGGAACACAAAAATGGATTGTTTCGCCCGATCTTCAATCCAACTATGAAGAGTTCATTCGTGACGGATGGGCAGACATAAATCAAAGGCCTGCACGTCTGGCAAAGCTAGGTCATCCTGGTTTTGCGACTGACCTGGACGTTTTTACGTTCGAGGAAATCGAAAACGACCGCGTTTATTCGGAGTTTTATAGCAGCCACGACATGGGGTGGGCCGCCGGCACGATGATCCCGGTTCCAAGCGGCGAGACGCTGGTGTTCAGCTTCGAGCGCGCGTTTCGCAAAGGCCCGTTTGAAGATCACGAAGTAATGGCTCTGGATGCGTTGCGCCCGCATCTCGCGCGTGCGGCACTACTTTCTTCGCGGTTGGAGTTTGAGCGTGCACAGGCCATGACCGCTGTATTAGTAGCCGTAGGCCTTCCGGCCGCAGTGTTGCGTTGGAAAGGCAAGCTCTATGCAGCGAACCCGCAGTTTGAAGAACTGATACCCGATCTCGTCGGTGACGGGCGCAATCGCGTGTTTCTGACCGAACCCTCTGCCGATGCGCTCCTGACCGACGCATTGGAGCGTCTCACATCGAAGAACGTCGCAGGACAATCGCGATCCATTCCCATTCCCGCAAGGGATAATCATTCGACGATGATTTTCCATGTTTTGCCGCTGCGCAGGCAGGCATACGATATCTTTTCGCAGGGTCTTGCCTTGCTGATCGTAACGCCTGTTGACCGCAAGGCGGTTCCAACCGCCGAGGTGCTGCAAGGCTTGTTCGATCTGACTCCTGCCGAGGCGCGGGTCGCGCGTGGTATCGCGGAGGCGCAATCGATTGATGCAATCGCACTGGCGAACGGTGTTTCGCGCGAGACGATCCGGACCCAACTTGCGGCCGTGCTCGGCAAGACCGGCCTCAATCGGCAGGCGCAGCTCGTGGCTCTCCTTAGTGGTTCTGGTCTTCCAAGAATTGATGGTTGATTTCAATCAAGGGCCAGCGCTGCCGCGCCTTGTTCGCAAGAGCGAAGAGATGCCGTTTGCGTAAGCGTCAAACGAGCAGGGTGACGTAAATGAGCCTTGTGTCGACCTGGCGCTTGCCTTGGCTCGCAGTTTTAGGAACGCTGGTTGCGGAGCAAGGGGCATGGGCAGCGAACTCGGTATCATCGATGGAATCTACGAGGCGGCCGTCGTTCCGGAGCAATGGCCGAGCGTGCTCGAAGCGATTTCGCGGCGAACGGATTCCGCATTCGGCACCGTATTCATCTATCGCGAAGGCGTGCACAAGTTCGTCGGCACGCCGGAGTCCGAGCGCCTGGTATCCGACTATATCGCGCTCGGTCAGCCCAAGCTTAACTCAAGGATGGAGCGTTCGCTCGCGTTGAACAGCCCGGGCTTCGTGACGGACCATGATTTCTTCTCGGATCGCGAGATGGCCGAAGATCCGTTCTATCGCGATTTCATGTATCCGCGCGGCTATGGCTGGGTTGCTTCCACGCTTTTTCCGCTGCCCAACGGCGATATGGTTTCGGTAAGCTTCGAGCGCCGGAAAGCGCGCGGTGCATTCGAAGCCGACGCCATCGCCGCACTCGACGCAATGCGCCCGCATTTCGGCCGTTCGGCGGTGCTTTCGGCGCGGCTCGGACTGGAGCGCGTGAGGGGCATGGTGCAGTCGTTGAACGTGCTTGGCATTCCCGGTGCGGTGTTGCGGCAGAACGGCAGTCTTTATGTCGCCAATGACGAGTTCGGGAAGCTTGTTCCTGCGTTGGTGCAGGATCGCCGCGATCGCGTGACGCTGGTCGACGGCAACGCGGATGCGCTGCTGGAAGATGCTATTGCAAGACTGCGGACGAGAGACGCAAAAACAATGGTGAGCTCGATTCCGGTGGCGGCAAAAGCGGGAAGGTTGCCGGTGATCTTTCATCTTGTCCCGGTGCGCGGCGCCGCCAACGATATTTTTTCGGCCGGGCTGGCCTTGCTGGTCGCCACTTCCGTGGATCGTGCGCTCGTTCCCACGGCGGAGGTTCTGCAAGGGCTGTTCGATCTCACGCCTGCGGAATCGCGTGTCGCGCGCAGCATCGTCGAAGGGAATACCCTCGAAGGGATCGCGCTGGCCAAAGGCGTTTCGCGTGAGACCGTGCGGACGCAGTTGGCTTCGGTGTTCGCAAAAACCGGCGTCAGCCGGCAGACCGAACTGGTTGCGCTCTTGAGCGGCAAGGGCATTGCAGAAGATGCCGATGGTTGAGTCTGCTCCGCTCATCGATCGCATTTATGAAGCGGGTGCGATTCAGGAAACCTGGTCGCATGTGCTGGATACCTTATCCAGAAAATATGGATGTACAGGCGGCGTATTGTTCGCGTACGGCGCAAACGGATCGCATAGTTGGATTTCGACACCCGATATGCGCCCGATGCTGGAAGAGTTCATCAATGATGGCTGGGCTGCGATAAACCAAAAGCCCAAGCGGATTTCGGCACTTAATTACTCCGGCTTCATTAATGATCTCGATGTTTTCACCCCGGAGGAGATTGAGGCGGATCCCGTCTATTCGCAGTTTTATCCTTCTCGGGATTTGGGTTGGGCGGCGGGCACGATGGTGCCGGCACCGAGCGGAGATACGCTGGTTTTCAGTTTCGAGCGCGCATTCCGAAAAGGTCCTTTCGAAGACACCGAATTGATCGAGCTGGACGCGCTGCGCCCACATCTTGCTCGCGCTGCGCTTTTATCTTCCAGGCTCGAGATGCAGCGCATCCATGCGATGACCGCCGCATTGGAATTGATCGGTCTGCCAGCGGCTGTGCTGCGGAGCGGCGGCAAGCTTTATGCGTCGAACGCATTGTTTGAACGCTTCATTCCTGCCGTAGTGCAGGATTTCCGGGATCGGCTGGTGCTGGTTCATAAAGGTGCCGATGCTATTTTTCTGGACACGCTATCCAGGCTTTCGTCGGAAGATGCCCCCGGTCAGTCTCGCTCGATTGCAATACCGGCGAAGGACGACCTTTTACCGGTTATCGCGCATGTCATCCCGGTGCGCGGGCGCGCTGGCGATATTTTCTCGCAAGCGACCGCGCTGATGATTTTTACAAGTGTCGATAAGCAATTGGTGCCCTCCGCGGAGGTCCTGCAGGGACTGTTTGATCTCACGCCTGCGGAAGCCCGTGTCGCGCGCGGCATCGTCGAAGGGAAGACCATCGAAACGATCGCGCTGTCCAAGGGGGTCTCGCGCGAGACCGTGCGGACGCAGGTTGCTTCGGTGCTGGCAAAAACCGGCCTCAACCGACAGGTCGAGCTGGTAGCATTGCTCAGCGGCCAAGGCATTGCGGAGGGCGCTGATGTCTGACGCATCGGCGCTTGTCGATCGCATCTACGAAGCCGGTGTTATCTCGGAGACCTGGCCGAACGTTCTTTACAATCTGTCGCAGCAATATGCGGGTGCCGGCGGCGTGCTGTTCGTCTTCGGGGCAAACGGCTCGCAGAACTGGGCTGCCTCGCCGGATATCCGTCCGCATCTGGAGGAGTTCATCGGCAGTGGTCTGGGGCCGACCAATCCGCGCCCTGCGCGGTTGGCGGCGCTGAATTATGAGGGGTTCGCCTGCGACTTCGACGCGTTCACGCCGGAAGAAATCGATCAGGAGAAATTCTACACCGATTTTCTCGCTCCCCGCGGGATGGGCTGGACGGCGGCAACCATGGTGCGCGCGCCGAGCGGCGATATTCTTGGGTTCAGCGTCGATCGCGCTTTCAAAAAAGGCCCGTTCGAGGATCACGAGTTGATCGCGCTGGATACGATAAGACCGCATCTCGCGCGCGCGGCACTTCTGTCGGCGCGGCTCGATCTGAAACGCGCGCAAGCCATGGCGCAGGCGCTGCATGTTGTGGGGTTGCCTGCCGCGGTGTTGCGCGAAGGGGGGAAACTATATGCGGCCAACTCGTTATTCGAAGCTTTGATTCCGGCGGCTTTCGATGATAGTCCAGGCCGCGTGATCCTCAGAGATAAAGCTGCGGATCTGCGTATGGGAACTGCACTGGCTCTCCTGAACTCGTCTCATATGGCGCAAGCCTCTTGTTCGATTCCTGTGCGTGGAACGCAGACTATGTCGCCGCTGATCGTCCACCTGCTTCCGATACGCGGTGCGGCGCACGATATCTTTTCTCGTGCTACGGCTCTCTTGGTTGTAACGCCGGTCGACAAGCAGGCGGTTCCGACTGCGGAAATGTTGCAAGGTCTGTTCGATCTCACGCCTTCCGAATCTCGTGTCGCGCAAGGTGTTGCTATGGCGAAAACCATCGATCAGATCGCAGCGATATATGGTCTTTCGCGGGAAACCATTCGTTCGCAGCTCTATGCGGCACTCGGGAAGATCGGTTTGAATCGGCAATCGGAGTTGGTGGCGTTGCTCAGCGGCAAAGCAGTCGGGGTTCCAGGAAGTGAGTGACGTGCTCTCGTTCGCCGATGATGTCTACGAAGCCGCTTTTGTGCCTGAGATGTGGCCGCGGCTCTTCGAGCGCATCTCGGAAAGGATTCATGCCGCTCTGGGCAGCATTTATATTCAGAACGTAGACGGCAGTTTCCGCTGGATTGGTACCGAAGGTGCCACGCGTCTTTTCAGTGAATTTCAGGCGATTCATCCGCCGCTCGAGCACATTCGGCTGAAGAAGGCGAAAGAGCTTCAGCATGAAGGTTTTTATACTGATCTCGATTTCAACGATCCTTTGATTTTCGAGCATCCGACCTATCGGGATTTTTTATATCCACGCGATTTCGGCTGGTTTACCGAGACGGCATTTAATCTGCCCACTGGCGATAAGATTTGGATCGGATTCGAGCGCCGGAAGGATCGTGGTCCCTTCGAGAGCACGTATATCGAAGCGCTGAACGGGCTGCGCCCGCATCTCGGCCGTGCTGCCATTCTGTCGGCGCAGTTGGGTCTGGAGCGAGCGAAAGGGATGATCGAAGCACTGAACGCTATTGGGATTCCGGCGGCGGTGCTTCGAACGAATGGAAAGCTTTCGATAGCCAATGGACATTTTCAGAGCCTCATCCCCTCGGTTGTGCAGGACCGCCGCGATCGCATGCTGCTTACCGATGAATCTGCGGATGCGCTTCTTGCCGATACTTTGATGCGAATTGGTTCGAAGGACGCGGCAGGCCAGTCGCGTTCGATTCCGGTTCCCGCACAGACTGGCCGGCCACCTTTGATCTTCCATGTATTCCCGGTTTGCGGGGCTGTGAATGATCTCTTCTCGCGCGGACTTGCGCTGGTGATTGGTACGCCGATTGACCGCACGCTCGTTCCAACGGCGGAAGTGCTTCAGGTGTTGTTCGATCTCACGCCGGCGGAGGCGAGGGTTGCGCGCGCTGTTGCGCAAGGCAAGACCGTCGAGGCGATTGCGCTTTCGAACGGCGTGTCACGCGAAACGGTTCGTACGCAACTTGCATCGGTGCTGGCAAAGACGGGAATGAGCCGCCAGGCGGAATTAGTGGCACTGCTCGCAGGCAAAGCGCTCTTCTAGTCGCGTGCGAATATATCTGTGTTGCCTTTCTTGCTCAGCGCGCACACGGCCTGCCGTTAACGGAAGTCTTTTTTGTTGCCCGTACCTCATTTGGGGGAAGCGGACCACGGCAGTGCTGCGTAGTTTCGAGTCGTTGGCATAGTCCGGCCTGTTGTTCTTATGAATTGGATGCCAACAGCCGAATTGCCAACCATCGATTCATCGCCTCCAGAGCCGCTCGCAAGAGCGGCTCTTATTGTTTGGCGATTCGCGGTATCGATAAGCGATGGGTCGAGTTTTAAAAATTTCATGGGCTGTCTGTGTGCTTTGTGCAGCCGCTCTTCCTGCGCTCGCTCTTGAAATTCTGGCGGCAGCGGAAACCACGGCGTTAAGCGAGGCGGACCGGCGGGCGGCTGCGAAAGCGGAGCGTGATGCGCTCGATCGCGACGAGGTGATCCGCAGTTTCTCATGGCAGGGGCCTGACGGAGCTTCCGGGCTCATTATCGTCACCGGCCAGCATCCGGATTCCTATGGGTTGGGTCGCTGCAGAAACTTGATACATATCATTCGGTATCGCGGAGATGGCGGCGTCAACCCGACGTTCGAGGGGAAGGTCTGCCGGGACTGGGAAGGCAAATGGTCAACCGAAAGGCGATAGCTGCTCCGCTGGTCGTTGCGGGCATGGCCGTAACGGCTCTCGCTTCCATCTGCATCGCGGCAGACGCTCATTTCTCGCGCCTGATCGCTAAAAACGAGGCGGTGCTTCTGAGCTATGACGACAAAGTCGCAGCCTTTGACGCTGAGATGGCTGTTCTTTCTCAGCAATGGGGCGTGCCGGGCTACCACTGGAAGGGGCCGGACGGGGCCTACGGCACGATCATTTCCGGGGCTGAAGTCCCGCAGCAGTGCGGGCAGCGAATCTGCCGCCGATTCATCCATATCGTGCACCACAAGGACGATGGCGGAGCGAATCCCACCTTTCAGGGGAGGGTATGCCGGGTCGCGGGCGGGTTATGGAGCGCGGAATAGCGTTATTGAGCGGTATTTAGGTAGTCTAAACTTGTTTTTGGACGGGCTCGGGAGGGCGGCAAGGTTCATGACATGCGTAAAGTGGCGCGCATTGCAAAAACCCGCGATTCCCAAGGGTTTTTCGTCTTGACGTACCCCGACTCGCGAGTCTAGAACCCGCCTCGAATTATGCGGCAGGCGGTCGGATCCGCGGATTAGCGCAACAGCGCAGATCAAGGGCTCCGAGACGCTGCCTCTGACTACTAAGACGTCAGATCAGGGTCGTACGACCGGTCCGGGGTAACCCGAAACCGGTCCTCTGTGCAGACAATGAGCGCTTTTCCGTGGGTCACACGGAAACAGCGCACGTTTCGTTTGCTCGTTTTTCTACTGCCGGGCCCGGACGCGGGTGTCGGCGAAATGAGGGTGAAGGCCGAATGCCTACGATTAACCAGCTCATCCGGAAGCCCCGGGTCGCGCCGCGCTACCGCAACAAAGTGCCGGCGCTTCAGGCGTCGCCGCAGAAGCGCGGCGTCTGCACGCGTGTCTATACGACGACCCCGAAGAAGCCGAACTCCGCGCTTCGTAAGGTCGCCAAGGTTCGCCTGACCAACGGCTTCGAAGTGATCGGTTACATCCCGGGTGAGGGCCACAACCTGCAGGAGCACTCGGTGGTCATGATCCGCGGTGGCCGCGTGAAGGACCTTCCGGGCGTCCGCTACCACATTCTCCGCGGCGTCCTCGATACGCAGGGCGTCAAGAACCGCAAACAGCGCCGTTCGCTCTACGGCGCGAAGCGTCCGAAGTAAGGAGCGCGTCAGATGTCTCGCCGTCACCGCGCAGAAAAGCGCGAAACCCTTCCGGATCCGAAATTCGGCTCGGTCGTCGTCAACCGCTTCATGAACGCTGTCATGAAAGAGGGCAAAAAGTCGGTCGCCGAATCGATCGTCTATGGCGCGCTCGAGCAGATCGAGGCGAAGGCCAAGACCGCGCCGCTCACCGTCTTCCAGTCGGCGCTCGATAACGTCGCGCCGGCGGTTGAAGTACGCTCGCGCCGCGTCGGCGGTGCCACCTATCAGGTGCCGGTCGAAGTCCGGCCCGACCGTCGTCAGGCGCTCGCCATCCGCTGGCTGATCAACGCCGCGCGCGACCGCAACGAAAAGACCATGATCGATCGTCTGTCGGGCGAACTGCTCGACGCGAGCAACAACCGGGGCAACGCCGTCAAGAAGCGCGAAGATACGCATCGCATGGCCGAAGCGAACCGCGCCTTCTCCCATTATCGCTGGTAACGCCGCGCACCGGCTCTAGGACAGAACATGCCCCGCTCACATAAAATCGAAGACTACCGCAACTTCGGCATCATGGCCCACATCGATGCCGGCAAGACGACGACGACCGAGCGGATTCTCTTCTTCACCGGCAAGTCCCACAAGATTGGCGAAGTCCATGACGGCGCCGCCACGATGGACTGGATGGCGCAGGAGCAGGAGCGCGGCATCACGATCACGTCTGCCGCAACCACTGCGTTCTGGGCTGACAAGCGCCTGAACATCATCGACACACCGGGCCACGTCGACTTCACCATCGAAGTCGAGCGTTCGCTCCGCGTGCTCGACGGCGCGGTCGTCGTGCTCGACGGCAACCAGGGCGTCGAGCCGCAGACCGAAACCGTATGGCGTCAGGGCGACAAGTATCGCGTGCCGCGCATCGTGTTCGCGAACAAGATGGACAAGATCGGCGCTGACTTCTTCAAGTGCCTCGACGATATCGTGAAGCGTCTCGGCGCGAAGCCGATTGCGATCCAGCTGCCGATCGGCGCGGAAAGCAATTTCAAGGGCGTTGTCGATCTCGTGAAGATGAATGCGATCACCTGGCAGGACGATACCGGCCAGAATTTCAGCACGGGTGAAATCCCGGCCGATCTCGTCGATCAGGCAAAAGAATATCGCGAGAAGCTCATCGAAGCTGCCGTCGAACTCGACGATGCCGCGATGGAAAAGTATCTCGAAGGCGTTGAGCCGGATGTTGCAACCCTGCAGAAGCTGATCCGCAAGGCCGTGCTGACCAGCGCGTTCTATCCGGTGCTTTGCGGCTCCTCGTTCAAGAACAAGGGTGTGCAGCCGCTGCTCGATGCGGTTGTCGCTTATCTGCCGTCGCCGCTCGACGTCCCCGCGATCAAGGGTGAAGACGCGAATGGCAACGAAGTCGTCCGCAAGCCGGACGACAAGGAGCCGATGGCGCTCTTGGCGTTCAAGATCATGGACGACCCGTTCGTCGGCACCATCACCTTCTGCCGCATCTATTCTGGTGTGCTGCAAACCGGCACCGGCGTCGTGAACTCGACGCGCGACAAGAAAGAGCGCATCGGCCGCATGTTGTTGATGCATGCGAACAACCGCGAAGACATCAAGGAAGCCTATGCGGGCGACATCGTCGCGCTTGCCGGCCTGAAGGAAGTCCGCACCGGCGACACGCTGTGCGATCCCGACAAGCCGGTCATCCTTGAGCGTATGGAATTCCCGGAGCCGGTCATCGAAATCGCGATCGAGCCGAAGTCGAAGGCCGACCAGGAAAAGCTTGGCGTGGCGCTGGCAAAGCTCGCGGCGGAAGATCCGTCGTTCCGCGTCTCGACCGATCAGGAGTCCGGCCAGACCATTCTGAAGGGCATGGGCGAGCTTCATCTCGACATTAAGGTCGACATCCTGAAGCGCACCTACAAGGTCGATGCCAACATCGGCGCGCCGCAGGTTGCCTATCGCGAGAAGGTCTCGAAGCCCGCGACGGTCGATTACACCCACAAGAAGCAGTCGGGTGGTTCGGGTCAGTTCGCGCGCGTGAAGATCGAGCTCGAGCCTGCCGAACCCGGCACTGGCTTCGTGTTCGAAAATGAGATCGTCGGCGGCGCAGTGCCGAAGGAATACATCCCCGGCGTCGAGAAGGGCCTTGAGTCCGTGCTTGGCGCGGGTGTGCTGGCCGGCTTCCCGGTGGTCGATCTCAAGGTTCGCCTGGTTGACGGTGCGTACCATGACGTCGACTCGTCGGCGCTCGCCTTCGAAATCGCGTCGCGCGCAGCGCTTCGCGAAGGTCTGCAGAAGGGCGGCTCGGTGCTGCTCGAGCCGATCATGAAGGTCGAAGTTGTGACCCCGGAAGACTACACCGGCTCGGTCATCGGCGACCTCAACTCCCGCCGTGGCCAGATCCAGGGACAGGACATGCGCGGCAACGCGAACGTCATCAATGCGATGGTGCCGCTCGCCAATATGTTTGGTTACGTGAACAACCTGCGTTCATTCTCGCAGGGCCGCGCGACCTTCACCATGCAGTTCGATCACTACGAACAGGTTCCGAATAACGTCGCGCAGGAGGTTCAGGCGAAATACGCCTGAGCCTTTCGCATTTGAATCAAACAGGACTTCGCCGCTTAGGCTGAACGGAGAGCAAGATGGCCAAGGAAAAATTTGAACGCAACAAACCGCATGCGAACGTTGGCACGATTGGTCACGTTGACCATGGCAAGACGTCTTTGACGGCAGCGATCACGAAGGTGCTTGCGGAGAC